>JAHJTL010000057.1 GCA_018829775.1 Chloroflexota bacterium
AAGTTCTGATGTTCGGGAAGCACTTTGAGCATCACTTTGGAATATCCCGGCTGGAGCTCCAGGAGCTGCATGTTCAGGAAAGCGGCGATTGGCTCATTCTTGGCCTCGGCCTGCAGTTCAGATACATTATCAGATGCTGCGTTATCCTGCTCTGGCATAATCTATTCCTCTTACTTGGTCAATCCGTATTTTCGTGCTGCCTCGCGCAGGCCGCCCAGTGAGCCTTCCAGGACCCTGTCTTCCACACAGTAGGCAATGCGGAAGTAGCCCGGCGTGCCAAAACCTCGGCCGGGAACGGTCAGCACTTTCAATTTCTGCAATTCCCGGACAAACTCGACATCATCTTCAACCGGAGACTTGGGGAACATATAGAACGCTCCCTGGGGTTTGACCATCGAGTAACCCATTGCGGCGAGGTTATGGTACACAAAATCTCTCTTTCGCTGGTATTCGGCTACCGAGACGGTAACTCCCTGCAAATGACGCACGATGTGCTGCATCAGGGCTGAGGCGTTGACGAAACCGAGAGTCCGGTTGACATGGATAAAACCATTGACCAGTTCTTCCCGGCCGTGGCATTCCGGATGCACGGCTATATAGCCGATTCGCTCCCCGGGCAGGGCCAGGTCCTTGGAATGGGAAGTGGCAATGATACTGTTGGTGTCGTGATGCACCGGGAAAGGGTACTCCAGGCCATCATAAATGAGTTTGCGGTAGGCCTCGTCGCTGATGAGCAGGATGTGCGTCCCGAGTTCAGTTTCTTTCTTGCGGAGCACCTTGCCAATTTCGCGCAGTCGTTCTTCGCTGTAGACCGCGCCCGATGGGTTGTTCGGCGAGTTGACGAGCACGGCCCTCGTCCTTTCATTGATAGCCTGTTCCAGCTCATCTACTCTGGGGGCAAACTGTTCATCGGTGGACAGAATGCGGGACACTCCATAATGGTTACCGATATAGTGGACATACTCGGCAAAATATGGGGCGAAGATGATGACCTCGTCTCCCTGGTTGAGTACCGTCTTCAGGACTACATTCAGTGCTCCCGCCGCCCCGTGGGTCATAATGACGTCATTCATGGTGAATTTAATACCTGTCTCAAAGGATAATTGTTCGGCCACGGCGGCTCTGGTCTCGGCGTAGCCGGCGTTGCTCATGTAGCGGTGCATCCCGGGGGTGGGGTGCTCGGCGATTTTCTTTATTTCCTGAAAAAATTCAGCCGGCGGCTCCATAATCGGATTGCCCAGGGAAAGGTCGAAGATGTTTTCCTCGCCGTAACGTTGCTTCAGCTCGAGCCCTTCTTCAAACATGCGGCGAATCCAGGAGCTGCTGCCCATGCTTTCCCTAACTCTTTCTGATATGGACACCTTTAACTTCCTTTCTGCCGTGGTCAAAGGCGGTGAGGTTGATCTGCCTGACCTTTTCCGGAAGACGATTGGCAATGCTCTCCTGCCAGATACCGATCTTGAAGGGAAGGAAGAGAGAGGCACAGCCGAGCATGAAAACGTTGAGCGTACGGATATTGCCCAGCTCTTTCGCCTTGTCTGTGCCATTGATGAAGTATACCTGGTCGGTGACCTGCCTCAAAATACCCTGTATTTCATCGTCGTTGGGGTAGCGAGCGTTGCCCAGGCTCACCGAGAGGGGGGGTAAAGCATGGTTGTTGACGATGGCAATGCCGCCAATTTTGAGGTAGCTGGCCCACCGGGCTGCCTCCAGTTTCTCCAGGGCGAGGAGCAGGTCGACCTGGCCCTGTCGGATTATCGGCGACCAGACCTGCTCTGCAAGACGCATATGGCTGACCACGCTGCCGCCGCGCTGCGCCATACCTATGGTATCTGTTTTTTTAACATCGTAGCCGGCGGCGATGGCCGTCTCGCCTATGATATCGCTGGCCAGGATAATTCCCTGACCTCCAGCGCCGGTAATCAATAAGTTCAGCGATTTCATCTTTTTACCTTGATTGTTATTTCGGTTGCGTTACAATTGCCTGCTTGGGACATATCTGCTGGCAGACCGCGCAGGTATCGCCAACGCACAGCGAAGGTTCAATGTGAATCTGCTCGTCCGTTTTCTGAATTGCCGAGCAGCCGAGCAGCAGGCAGGCTCCGCAGAGATTGCAAATATCCATATCAATGGCTCTCGGTTCACCGCGCTTTGGCAGTCTCACCGAGCAGGCACCGCGTACGATGATGACGGAAAGCTCGGGCTTTTCAATGGCGGTGCGCACGCTGCTTCTCAATGTTTTCATATCGAATGCGTCAACAACCCTGACGTCTTTCACACCAATACCGCGTACTAACTGCTCCAGTTCCACCTTCCCGGTCTCCTTGCCCTGCGCCGAAATGCCGGTGCCGGGATGTTCCTGGTGCCCGGTCATGGCAGTGGTGCCGTTGTCGAGGATAACCAGTGTTATCTGCGTTTTGTTATAGACACCGTTCACCAGGCCGGTGATGCCTGAGTGCAGGAAGGTGGAATCGCCGATGACGGCAACCACTTTCTTGCTGACGCCGGCCTTTTCCATGCCCAGTGCTTCACTGATACTGGCGCCCATGCAGGCGCAGGTGTCCATGGCGAGGAGCGGCGGATACGTGCCCAGCGTATAACAGCCGATATCGCCGGTGATTATCAATGGCGAATCGGCCAGTGTCTTATCCGTTGCCTTGGCCAGCCTGGCTCGCTGGCCGATGCTGCTCAACACGAAGAAAATGCCGGTGTGCGGACATCCGGGGCAGAGGAGGGGAGGTCGCCGAGGTAGTTCAATGCTGCTCTCTATTTTCCTGCGAGGGTAATCGGGGAGAAGACCCATCTTCTGTCCGGCCTCGTAAATGATATCTGGATTGAGCTCGCCAACCCTGGGGATGAACTCCTTGCCGATTACCTCTATGCCCATTGCCCGCATGTTCTCCTGCAGGAACGGCTCGAGCTCTTCCACCACGATAAGTCTCTTTACCTGGGAGGCAAAGTGGCGGAGAAGAGCATGGGGAAGGGGATACGTCATGCCGAGCTTGAGGAATGACGCTTTGGGAAAGACTTCTCTAGCATACTGGTAGGCAACCCCGCTCGTCACCACACCGAGCTCTCGCCCATCCCAGATTATCTGATTGAGTGGACAGGTCTCGGCATATTCCGCAAGCTTGACGAGCCGCTCTTCCATAAGCGGGTGACGGATACGGGCATGAGCCGGCAGCATGACGTATTTGGCGACGTTGTACTTGAATTCCGGTCGACTCGCCGGCAGCGTTCGGCTTCGCCTGACATCCACCACCGTTTTGGAGTGTGAAATGCGGGTGGTGGTACGCACCATTACCGGCGTGTCAAACTGCTCGCTGAGGTCGAAAGCCTGAGCCATGAAGTCGTAGGCTTCCTGGCTGTCGCTGGGCTCGAGC
>JAHJTL010000058.1 GCA_018829775.1 Chloroflexota bacterium
TGGTGGGCAGTACAGGGATCGAACCTGTGACCTCCTGCGTGTAAAACAGGCGCTCTAACCAGCTGAGCTAACCGCCCCAATGGCGCGCTTGGCGGGGCTTGAACCCACGACCTCAGCCTCCGCAGGGCTGCGCTCTATCCAACTGAGCTACAAGCGCGTGCTGTATCTGGTGCCGAAGGAGAGATTTGAACTCTCACGCCCTTACGGACACTACGCCCTGAACGTAGCGCGTCTGCCATTCCGCCACTTCGGCACAATCGGAATAAAGTTAACGGCTACATCCCGACCCTGATAATGTTAACACGTTAAGGGGTCAATGACAAGACTCCCGGCAGAAAATTGAATTCAGAAACGGCGTTAGCGGGCTTGAATAAGGTTCGTTGCTGCTCAGTCTCTATCCCAGGACTTGCTGTGCTCTTTGAGCATCTGGTCGAGCTTTTCCCGGTAGTATTTGAAGTTCTCAAAGCTCACGTCCATCGATACCATGTGGTCGACGTTGGGGATGAAACCGCCCTGCTCGAGCATAAAGGGCACCCGGTGTTCCAGCTCGCGGTCGATTGCTTCCCTGCCTCCAATCAGTGCCCGTTTGTCAATGCCGCCGGTGATAGCCAGGTTGGGGAAGGCCTTGCGCACCTCAACGACATCCATGCCGGCAGCTACCTCGAAAGGATAGAGCACGGTGACGCCGCCTTCTATCCAGAGCGGAATCAGCTTCCAGATATCGCCGTCTGAGTCTACCTGTACCAGGGTAACCCCGTAGTCCTTCAGGAAGTCGGTCAACTTCTTGTATCCGGGCAAAATAAACTCGCGGAACATTGCCGGGGAGATAAGCGGACCGCCTTTATAGCACATGTCCTCCCAGATGAAGACAGTATCCACGTCGACATCTTTCAGCACACCATCGAAGAGAGCAATCCAGAAGTCGGCCAGGTGGTTATTGATATCCTTCATCATCTCGGGGTCATCATAGTATTTGGTCAGCAGTTCCTCAACGCCCATGAGATAGCGGGGCGTGCCAAAGAAGCCATGGGTCTGCCCGAGTCCCAGGGGATAATCACGTTTCTTGTACTCGGCAACGAGCTGCGACCAGTTGTCCGGCAGCCTGCCTTCAAGGTTGGGGCGCAGTCGCTCCGCCTTATATTTCTCCCAGCTCTCGCGGTCTTTCACCGGTCCGCCAACGATGGTAGGCAGGCTGGTGCGGTTTTTGAGTTCCTTGCGCAGGCAGCCGTCCCATTCCTGCCAGATGTACCAGTCCCCGTGGTCCTCAATGGTTTTGGCCTCAAACTGGGGGTAGGCACCGATATTCAATGGCACGCGCACCAGGTAAGGGTCCATCTTGAAATAATCGTGAACGTCCAGGGCAGTGTCCCGGTTCAGCGGCACGCCGGCAGATTCGTTAAAGAGGCCGGTGCCATCGGCGATACCATCGCGGAGTCCGTGTACCCGGGGCAGGCCCTCCCGGTACCAGCGCCGCACCGTGCCACCCCAGTAGCCAAATTCCCATACGAGATGACGGTCTGGCTCTTCAAAGTTCATAATCGCCATAAAGCGTTCGCGGGTGTTCATGGGCGACCTACCTTCAGGAAAATGCCATGGGTATCCCGGCTTAATACAACTATGCGGCCAGCTTCATCAAACGGTCCGCTTCATCCACAGCCGAGGCACAGTCGTCAGCGTAGCCCTCAACGCCTATCTCGTCGGCAAACTGGCGGGTTATGGGCGCGCCGCCTATTATCATCTTGACCTTGCTTCTGACGCCGGCCGTCGTCAGGGCTTTGGAGATATCGGGGATCATGGTCATGGTAGTGGTGAGCAGGGCTGAAGTCGCCACGATATCGGCGTTTGCGGCCTTGGCCTCAGCAGCAAACGTATCCGCCGAGACATCCACGCCCAGGTCATGTACGTCATAGCCGTTGCTTTCCAGCATCATCTTGACCAGGTTCTTGCCGATATCGTGCATATCGCCCTCAACGGTCCCGATGACCACGGTCCCTCTCTTCTGAATGTCCATACCAGCAAGGAGCGGGCGCAGTTTCTCTGTTCCGCTTCTCATGGCACGAACGGCGATAAGTATCTCCGGCAGGTAGGCCTCTCCGTCCTTGAAAAGCTGCCCCAGTGCCTGGATACCGGGCACCAGACCTTTGCCCAGTATATCATCGGGCGCAATTCCGGCTTTTAACGCCTCATCAACAGTCTGTACAGTCAGTTTCTCATCACCATTTTTTACGGCTTCGGCCATTGTCGTCAGATGGTCAGGCATGTTCATCCTCCTTTATTCTGCAGACGGGATATTCAGAAATACCTCAAATAAATGCTCTGTTTACATTATCATATCCAGACGCCTACTTCAATGATAAACTGCAGAGCGGGCGGGATGATTATCAACACCATTAGCTTTAACTTTAAATAATGTATAATTATTGGGGGCAGGAATACCTTGCCCATTGGGATGCTGCCACCGATTAGCCGTACGCGGAACGGTTCAATGCAAATAAGGAGGAGGTCATGTCATTCGTGGGAAGAGTTGCACTGGTAACCGGTGCCGGCAAAGGAATTGGCGAGGCAATCGCCAGGGCCCTGGCCGCGGAAAAGATAAAGGTAGGTGTGAACGCGCTGCACAAAGAAACTGCGGCTGCCGTCGCCAAGGAAATAACAGATACCGGCGGAGAGGCAATAGCGATTCCGGGTAATGTTGCCGAGCAGAATACGGTAAACACGATGGTGGCAAAGTTAGCACAGGCATTTGGTCCCGTTGATATTCTGGTCAACAACGCGGCGGCAATGGCTGAGATGATACCATTTGAGAAGACAACAACAAAAGAGCAGGAAGATGAGCTGGTTACCCTTATCGGCGCGTTCAACTGCACCCGCTCCGTTCTTCCGTCGATGATTGACAGACGAAACGGACGGATTATCAATATCTCTTCAGTTAGCGGGCGCTATGGAA
>JAHJTL010000059.1 GCA_018829775.1 Chloroflexota bacterium
TAGGAATGCAGGCGCTGCCAAATCAAATTCCCGTTGAGATTGAGATGATTCTGGAAATCAGCTGAAAGACCGAGATCTCGAGGAAGATGGGATTCATGGTTGAGAAGGCATTGAAGATCTTACCGAAGTAACAATCGCTTGAGTTGTTACCCCCTTGCACAATCTGACGTTTTGTTCAATTCAGCAAGCAGTCACAACATTGTCATAAGAATTCTAGTGCGCACCTGATATAATATATTACAGTGCTATTTTATTGATAAACCTTTTTAAAAAGGAGGAAAGGTATTGAAGATAGTAAGGGATACCGAGGCATGCTACGGTTGTAGAACCTGTGAATTAGTGTGTTCTTTTCACCATAAAAAGGTTTTCTCCCCAGAATTATCCAGTATAAGAGTTTCAATGAATAACCGAACTGGCGTCATTAATTGGTCTATCGATTCAAGCTGTGATTCCTGTAAAGGGGAATCCCGACCATTATGTGTGGGATACTGTATTTACGGAGCATTGAGAGAGGTGAAAGGCAAATGAGGATAGACAGAATCAGTGGCGGTCTAGCCGGCAAAATATTGAGAGTTGACCTGGGTAGTAAGAAAATAACAACTGAGGATACTGAGAAGTATGCGAAAAGATATATTGGCGGCAGAGCTATCAATAATTTCATTCTGTTGAATGAACTGGCTCCTCAGACCAAATGGTCAGACCCTGAGAATATGCTTATTTTCGGTGTCGGTTGTCTGGAAGGTACCTTAGCCCCAGGTGCTTGCCGGGTGTCCATTGATACCATAAATGTATTTAACAATGGTAAAGGGTCAGCCAATGCTGGGGGTTATTTTGGGCCAGAGCTAAAATATGCCGGCTTTGACCATGTGGTGATTACGGGAAAAGCAGAGAGTCCTGTTTACCTGTGGATACACGATGGGGAAGCAGAGATAAGAGATGCCAGCTCCATATGGGGTAAGACAACCTTTGAAACAGAGGAAATTCTCCAAAGAGAGTTGGGCGATGATAGAGTAGAGATAGCATCAATAGGTCCCGCAGGCGAGAATCTGGTTAAAGGCTCGTGCATAATTATTGACTGCTGTAAGGCTGCCGGTGGGTCTGGAGTGGGCTGCGTGATGGGAAGTAAGAGACTTAAAGCCATAGCCGTACGGGGGCACGGGGCAATTAAAGTAGCGGAACCGGAAAGGTTTTTTAATGCAGTGAATACTGCCCTGCAAAAGGTTAAGGATTCCCCTCGCTCCCAGATACAGCGGACAGGAAACGTAGTAGGGCGTTTATACCCCGAAAGTCCGCTGTGGACTTCCCATTGTGACATGATTAGAAATGGGCAGTTAGGAGACTGGTCGATAGAAAAAAGGACAAGACTCGTTGGTAAGGATACAGGTGTTCCTAAATATATGAAAAAGATGACGGCTGGTTTTACCTGTCCTGTCGGATGCGTACCGTATCTTGAAATTGAGGAAGGTGACTACAAAGGCACCAAAGGGAGAGGATATTGGGTAAATTCCTGTTGGTGGACGCTGATGTCAGATATAGACGACCCGGCAGCATCTCTCCGATATCATATTCGTGCTAACCAGCTAGGCCTGGACGGAGATGATTCCTCTGTCGTTATAGCTTGGGCATTTGAATGTTATCAGAGGGGTTTGCTCACCAAAGAAGATACTGATGGCCTAGAGCTTGAATGGGGAAATGCGGAAGCTTGGCTAAAAATAGAAGAAAAACTTGCCTACCGTGAGGGGATTGGCGATTTTCTGGCAGACGGGGTGAAGGAAGCTTCCCGTAAATTAGGGAAGGGTTCGGAAGAATTTGCCCTCCATATGAAAGGACAGGATACGATGGACCCCTACCGAGCCTGTAAGGCGTGGGGATTCGGCGTATCAACTTCACCTGTTGCCGGTAGACACCTGCGAGGTGCGGGGTCTAAATCTGGAGTAATCGGTCCCAAGGAGGGTTTAATCTATTCGGCGGAAAGGTATGAAAACGTGCCAGAATTGGTCTTTTGGGAGTCACGAGCCAAGGAAATAGAGGACATAACAGGTATCTGTAATTACTTAGGCACATTTACCGGAGCGTTTGCTCTTGAGCCATCGGATTATACTGAGCTTGTTAACTCGGCAATGGGTATAGATTTGACAGAAGAAGAATTCATGTTGATAGGAAGACGTGGAATTAATCTTGAGAAGGCATTCAATACAATTCATACCGACTTTAACCGAAAAGACGACTATCCCCCCAGGAGATATATGGAGGAACCGATTAAATCTGGTCCACGTGCAGGATATAAGTGCGATAATGAAGAATGGGACAAAATGCTGGACAGGTTCTATGAATTACATGATTGGGACAGGAAAACCGGTTGGCAAACCCGCCGATGTCTGGTAGAACTCGGTATGGAAGATGTTGCCGACCAGCTCCAAAAGGCAGGAAGATTGAAATAAGGTTCCTTTTACTCAATCTTGGTTGCTGGCACCCTTTGTGATTTGAGGGTGGCGCTTCTAACCTCAGCACCGTTACCTCCGGCTCAGCCACAGGACTGAAGAACATATGATAAGTGTGGCCAAGATGGCCGCGCTGCCGACGGTGAAGCTCGTATGGAAGCCGAAATGGTCGATCAGGTAGCCCAGCACTGGTGTCAGTATTCCGGTGCCTTCCATGCTGCCGAAGAAGTAGAAGCCGAGCGCTGTGGAGCGATTTTCGGCTGGAGTCTGGTCGACGATGTATGCCTGCGCCACGATGGTGCTGAAAGCCGTGACAGTTCCGATTAAAACCAGCACGACAATGGTACCGAATCCGTAAGAAACCACGCTGAGAAGGTAAATCACAATGCTGGTTATAACGCACGTTGATATAATTATCGCTAGGTGGCCGAGGCGGTCCGAGAGGTAACCGGCGAGTGGCCCCGCCCAGAAAGCCATGGCAAACACTAGGGACAAAGAGGCCGCCGCTGTTTCCTTGCTGGTGCCAAAAGTGTCAACCAGGAAAAGCGGGAGAAATGACACGATGGACATTGCCACTGCCATCGTTAAGGAGCTTAATACAATCACGGTTATCAAGCGGCGCATATAACCGGGAGCAGGTGGAGCTTCCGCTAAGACACTGGTGTCCCGGGCCACTGTTTTCTGGTTTGTCATGCGTTTTCCCAGTACGATGTGGAGTATAATGCCGATGCCGATACTGGGTATGGCCATGGCGATGAAA
>JAHJTL010000060.1 GCA_018829775.1 Chloroflexota bacterium
AGGCAGGTCGAGCGGTTCCTCCCCGATAACCTCCTCCGTATATTGCGCCTTCTTTTTGAAACCCACGACGTGGTTGGTGACCTCGACCTCCCCCAGGTACAGGTTCACCTTCCCGACCTTCTTCTTATTCAATACCTTCACTATGTGCAAATCCTCGATTTCCTTGGTCTGGGTGTAGTAATTGGCACTTGTCGGCTCGGCATAGGCGGTACGCTCCTTCAGGTCCAGCTCTTTGACTAAATAAGACTCTCCCTGATGGAGGTAGATGGCGCCGGGGTGTATCTGAAAGAAGGCCACGCTGGCCTCCACCGTCTCCAGCAGTGAGTCCGTTGACGTGTCCACCACATCAAAATTTTTGCCCGACGTGGAACGAATATTGACCGCCTGCGCCGGATAGGCAATCGCCGGGGACAGGTACCACCTCTGGTTGCGCTCCCGCAGGATACCCTGTTCTGCCAGCATATCTCTTTCCTGTGTGTAGGCAGGGCCGAATATCTGCTCGTCACCGCTATCGAGAGGACACTCCCAGGCGGCACACAGCAGGTGGGCCCGTAAAATATAGGGGTTACTTGGATTTACCAGCGCATTTTCAAAGTTTTTGCCAAAGAATGAATCCGGGTGCCGCATAAAATACTGGTCCAGCGGGTTGTTCAGCGCCACCAGGAAGCTCATTGATTGTTCCTGGCCCCGCCCGCTTCGGCCTGCCTGCTGCCAGGTGCTGGCAATGGTGCCCGGATAGCCCGCCAGCACCGTCGCCTCAAGGTCGCCGATATTTATGCCCAGCTCCAGCGCATTCGTGGCCACCGCGCCGGTAAGCTGTCCGCTGAAAAGCTCTCTTTCTATCTGACGACGCTCTTCGGGAAGGTAGCCGGCGCGATATGGCTTAATCTGCGGCGGCCGTCCGATACTTATCTCCGTCAGTCTTTCTCTGGAATAGATATAGATTAACTCGGTAAGGCGGCGGGTGCGGGCAAAGGTCAGGGTACGGATATCCTGGTTCACCAGCTCGGTGAACAGATGGGTGGCCTCGCTGTTGGCGCTGCGGCGGACGCTTTTCGCTTCATCGATAACGGGCGGGTTCCAGAAAACGAAGTCCTTACCGCCGTGAGGTGAGCCATCACCGTCAACCACCTCGAATGGCAATCCGACCAGTTGCTCGGCGTGTTCACCCGGGTTGGCAATGGTCGCCGAACAGCAGATGAACTGCGGGTTGGAGCCGTAGAGTCGGCACAAACGCCGCAGTCGCCGCAGCACACCGGCCACGTGTGAGCCAAAGACGCCGCGGTAAGTATGGGCCTCATCCACCACCACGTATCGCAGGTGGCGCAGCAGCCTCGACCAGTACTGATGGTTGGGCAGGATACCCAAGTGCAGCATATCGGGATTGCTCAGGATTATCCGGGCGCGTTTCCTAATCTCGGCACGCTCCGCTTTTGGCGTATCGCCATCAAACGTATCCAGTTCCTCAAACTGGAAAAGGTCTGGGGCGAATAGTTTATGTAAAGCACGCAACTGGTCCTGCGCCAAAGCCTTCGTCGGGAAGAGATAGATAGCACGGCTCCCTCCGTCTGCCAAGAGTGCCTCGGCAACCGCGATATTGTAGCAGAGGGTCTTCCCACTGGCGCTGGCCGTGGCCACCATAACGTTCTGCCCCGCGTGTATCTTGTTGACCGCTTCCGCCTGATGTGTATAAAGAGGAAAAAGCCCTTGAGCCTGCAGGCGCTCCAGTAGTTCCGGAGCTAACGGCTGGTCAAGTTCAGCGTACTCGGCACGGCGGGGGTGAATGCGCTCCACATAAGCTATCTGGTCGGCAAAAGTAGGTTGGGACTGGAGATGATGCAGGAAGGCCAGAGTATCCACTGCGACCCTCTCTTATCAGACAGGCAGTATCTCGATTTCGTAATCGAGAATCTCGACCTCAAATCGACTGTTGATCACGAAATCAACCACTTTGGACAGTACTTCGTTGGCATGCCGGTTTTCATTGCTGACACAGCAGATACCGATGGTCGCCAGCTGCCAGCGGTCATGGTTGTCCACTTCGGCCACGGAGACATTGAACTTGTTTCCGACGCGACTGGTTATGGACTTGAGTACCTGCCGCTTGCCTTTCAGAGACAGGTTCTCCGGCAGGCGAAGGTTTATCTTGCACATGCCAACATTCATCGATGTATCCAGCTGGAATAAATGAATAAAACTGAACCTGGCCCGGCTCCGCAATAACCCTTGCTTCTAATGTAGCATTCCACCTCACGGGTGTCAAACCGATAATTCAATGGTCAATCGATGCTGCTTGCCCGCATCGGACAACCTGTGCTATGATTATATATCCGACTCGGGACTGACCCTAAAACCGTCCACCAGAACTTTCCAAAGGTGAATAGCCAGATGCCGAAGATTTATTTTATTGACGTGACCAACCGCGATGGGGTGCAGACCGCCAAGCTCGGCCTGTCCAAGCTGGAAAAGACGCTGATTAACCTCTACCTCAATGAGATGGGCGTTTTTCAGTCGGAGTTTGGCTTCCCCACCACCAGGCACGAGACCCTGTACCTCCAGGCAAATCTGGAGCTGGCGGAGATGGGAGTCCTGCAACCGATTCGACTGGAGGGCTGGGTCAGGGCCATCGCCAGCGATGTTGAGACGGCATTCTACCTAGTACCGGATATCAAGCACCTGAATATCTCCATCTCCACATCAGCCCAGATGATCAATGGAAAATTCCAGGGCAGAAAGCAGCAGGAAGATATCATCCATGATATGACCGGGGCGTTAGACGCTGCCAAAGCGCTGGGGGCAGAATCGGTGGGGGTGAATGCGGAAGACGCATCGAGGACTGACATCAAATTTCTCCTCAGGTTCGGCCTGGCGGCCAGAGAACACGGTGCCGACCGTCTCAGATACTGCGACACCCTTGGCTACGATAACCCGTTTACCATTTACGAAACCATCAAAAGCCTGGCGGAAAACATCGGCATACCCATTGAAATACACTGCCATGGCGACCTGGGGATGGCGGTGGCCAATTCCCTGGCCGGGGCAAAAGGGGCTATTGACGGCGGCCAGGATGCCTACATCAATACCACCGTGAACGGCGTTGGCGAAAGGGCCGGCAATGCCGACCTGGTGGCGGTGATGCTGGCGATAGCCAAATCAAAGCAATTTGCCGAGAAGTACCAGCTGGGGCAGCCGATTGATTTATCCAAGTCGTTTAAGATAGCCAAGTTTGCCAGCTACGCTTTTGGTGTGCCCATCCCCATCAACCAGCCAGGAGTTGGCGCGAACGCCTTCGCCCACGCTTCCGGAATTCATGCCGACGGCGTGCTAAAAGACCCGGAGAACTACGAATTGTACGGATATGAGGAGCTGGGGCGAGGCGACCCGGTAATGGTGGAGACGGGTCGAGAAATCATCGCCGGGCAGTACAGCGGGATATCCGGCTTCAGCCATATTATGGGTAAAATGGAAGTACGGTTCAGCAGCCGTGAAGAAGCCTCTGAGATTCTGGAGCTGGTCCGCTATGCCAACGTGGAATCCCAGAAACCCCTCGTTGAGGACGAGCTTCTTTTTATCGCTAAATATCCTAAGATAGCCAAAAAGCTGCTGACACTGACGCCGCTGGCGTAGCAGAAATAATTATAAATCACCGGGGCTGCCATCAAAAGCAGCCCTTCTCATTTACGAACCATGAGGGAGGTGGCCGGAAATAAAAAGCCAAAGAGCGACCATCCTGGGTGAAGCCATATTCGGAAAGTTAATGCCTGTCGCGCTGCTCTGCAATGATAATCTTTGACATTAAATCATAAAACGGTTGACGTGAAGCAGGCGATTACCTAATAATTATGTCTGGAAAAGCCTTGAAGGGGGGTGGAAAATGGCGACCAAAGAACTGGTAAAGCTGGAAAATGTTTGGGTTCACCATGACAGTGTTCCGGTGCTGGAAGCGATAAACCTTTCCATAGA
>JAHJTL010000061.1 GCA_018829775.1 Chloroflexota bacterium
CCGTTTTCAAGGGTAATGTCTATCGGGTAGGACTTGCTATCGGCGAGCACCTTAAGGGAGCTTATCGCCTTGCCAGCCTCAACGGTGTCAAAGTGGACAACGGTTTTTGCCTCGTTCGGAATGAGCTTCTCATAATCCGGGAAAGTGCCATCGGCACTTACAAAGCTATACCGAATTGCCTCGGTATCAATAATCAGCTTCATTCCGTCAAGGCTCTCACCGCTTGCCTCAAAGCTCAGGTTTACCCGTCTTGCTTTACGCAGGGCGTTGGCGATACCCGCCAAGTCGTCACGGACTATCAGGGCTTGCCCCTCACCGTCAAAGTCGATGGTCTGGACTGCCAGCCTGAAACCGTCAGCACCCACCAGCTTTAGCTTGCCCTCACCAGCCTTGAACA
Source organism: Chloroflexota bacterium (assembly GCA_018829775.1). Classification (NCBI taxonomy): domain Bacteria; kingdom Bacillati; phylum Chloroflexota; species Chloroflexota bacterium. The sequence continues at coordinate 398 of JAHJTL010000061.1, forward strand.
GCACACACTGTAAAACAGGTCTGTTGTCCTCGGTAGCGGTAAAGGATAGCGTTCTGTTAAGTGCCTCGGCAAGCTCCACATTCCCGATGTTAGGTTTGACGGTGTTGGCAGGGCTTATCCTGACCTCGGCTATGGTCATGGGGGTTTTATCCCCCACCCATGCCATGTCCTCAAGGTAACTGGTATTGCTACCGCAAATCACCCTGAGGCGTTTCCCGATGCTATGCGACTCGCTATCAGCACCATTGGCGGGGACAACCTTGACCACGTTTGACCCCGCAATCGCCTTAAGGTAACCGAGTAACCCCTTACGCCCTACCGTGAAGTCCAGCAACATCAGCCTTTCAGCCAATGCCCTTGATAGAGCGTTTACCAGCGTAGCTTTATGAGCTACAAAGCCGTTACCTGAACGCTTGCCCACAATATTCAGTTTTTCCACTTAACCCCCTATTGGCTATCTGGCTAGTGGGCAAATCTGCCAGCTTCACCTAGTAGTCAGCTTCCGTTAAGCTGCGATACGCTAGCCTTAACGGTGCTGCCACTATATAAGTCTCCGAAAGTGCCTTAAAACGTCAGGATAGTTCTAGCCGTTTTTGCTCTTTTTGTCGCCAGTATCTGAGGTATTCCCTATCTTTTCCGCTGAGGGCTTCACCCGCTTTCAACTTATATGCTATTTCCACTAATCGCCGTTTATAGCCAATTTCCCACGTGCTATCACTTACCCAGGCGTCAAGGTCAATCGCCTTATCATCGGCTATCAGCTCACCCAATTCGGTTAGATTGCCTTCACTATCAAGTATGGGCTTATTCAGGCTCTCAATCTTGATAGCCTTCGGACACTCGGTATATAGGTAGTCCTCTTTACACTTATGTCGTTGCGTCTGGCTACAGTGTCCGCAATCTAACCCCATCGTGAGCTTATAATGCCTGAACCAGTAGTCGGCTTGCGCTCGGCTGGCTATCCGATACATCACGGCTTCCGTGAAGGGCTTATGACCGTTATTCCGCTCGGCTACGGCAAGGGTGAGTATTATATCGTGGAGTAAGTCCCCGGTGTCCTCTGCCTTCGCCTTGTGGGCAAAGCGGGAAGCTACCTTATAGTAGGTTAGCCATTCGCCTTCCAGGTGGTTATAGCCGTTACCGTTACCGTCAATTTGCCTTTGCTTACGCCTTCGGCTAGACTTGATATGGCGGGGCTTTGTTTGTGATGACTGGCAGACTGCCAGGTGACCACACCACTGACAAACGCCCTGCCTCTCATTTAGTGTCCAGACCTTACCGCATCGGCTACAATGCCCTTGCGGTGCTGGTGATGATGTTACTGTTGTCATCGCTTGACCCCCTTTGAGCTTATTTGCCCTGTGAGGCAAGCGTTCAGTTTTGAGCTTTATTCAATTGTTAAGGTGCAATTGTTTTCAGTTTCATTGTTGAACAAAAGGAACAATTGTGATATCGGAGGAAGCAATTGCATCCTCCACCCCTCCGAGGGAGGGATACATACAACAAAAAAGCCCCTTACGAGGCTTTTTGATTTAATCGGGGTATCAGGAATGGTGAATCAAAAGGAGGCTCTGTAATCGAAAATGGGGCGGTTCTTAGTGCGAACTAATGGTTTTCTACGTTAATACCTGGCGTAACGGCTTCTCTTGGCGCTGCGCTGTTCCCTGGAGTACTGGTAAAGAGTCCTGATCGGATCGGATATCTCATCTGATGTCGCCTTCCAACCGGCCTCAGTTAGGTGATAATATACCCGGGATGGAGCCGGCGGATAATCATCCTGAATGGCTGATGGTTCGGTCATACCAGTCTCCTCAACCCATCCGAGACGTTTCAAGTGTCCGAAGTACCGCGTGAAGCTGGCATATCTCATTTTGTACAGTTTATATGGAATGCGGCTGAGATAGTATTGCAGCCGCTCATGATATTCCTCTTCGCTGTAGGCAGTTCTGCCACGCCTTATTCGTCTTTCCTCTTGATGCTCTACCGCATCCCTAGCACGAGCTCGATGCAGGGCACTCTTGTATTCAAAATGAATGTCTGTCATCGGAGCGCCGATATCGGGATCAATCTCCTTTGAACCCTGCGGTCCATTACCTTTTAAAAACTCAATAATAAACCAGGCACATCCAAAAGGTCGCAGAAAGCCGCCAATTATCGGTCTAATCTCCATGTAGGATTATCTCCACCTTGATTTTTACCTCAACTTTTTGCTGTCAGTCAGCTATTGTATAATCAGTCTGGGGGAGAAAAGGCTATTACCGGGCGGGCTCCAACCCCCTTCGTAAATATTACCCTTTCTCCCCCATATCAGAATAACGGCGTTTTCTGGGACGTCCACCCATGGCTCCCCAGATGCGGCGTTGTTGTGGTGTTATCTTCGCTGCCAAACTAGCTTGTCCCTTTCTCCCGATTGCTCGAAAGTGTTCTTTTCCGTACTTGGTATACGTGGCTGCGCCGCCTCTAGCACCCGCCTCTTGAACCGAAGTTTTTTGTTGTTGCTGATCCATAGAAAAAAGAAAAGCTGGTTTTTACACCAGCTTAATAGAAAATTTATGTTTATTCAGTTGATTTTACGTGTAAAGTAAAATAATTCTTAAGTTCTTTCTAACGGCTCAATGCCGGTGAGTTTTGAGAATTTTTGTACGGCCTTCCTGATATTCTCCGGATAACGACCTGCTTCATTTTTAGGCCCAATAGTTCCATCAGCTATATCGTCGAGACTTGTATTATGAACATAGTAATCAAACCACCATTCGGCATGTCTATGTAAAGCACTTGGTATTTCTTTTACTCCCAGAGTTTTCAACTCCTTTTCAAACTCAACAAGTCTCCTATTGAGCTTATTAATAAAGCCTCGCCTACCACCAGCTAAATAAAGGGATAATATATTAATCGGCCAGGTGCCCGAGGGTAATGAGCCTTCGTCTTGCTTGAGTAATGTCTGAATCTGCCTGTCAGAAAGCTCAAAGAAAGTAGTTACTCCAGCAGCGTTAAGTACATCTTGCTGTACTTTCTGAACGTTTATTCGCATGAGTTCTTCACCAGCCCAAGAAGTTCGCAAATTCCAGTCGTAGGCAACGCTTTTTAGGCTCAAGACATATGGAGTTAATTTTTCTTGCAGGCTATCGTAACTCTTTAGCATTTCGGATGAATTCTGAGCATATTCTGTACCAGTCGGAAGATCTTGAAGGTAATTTCGCAACTTCTGCAAATCTGATATCCAATCAATTAAGTCGTCAGGTGGGCTTTTCATCAACAGATGTTCAACCTCAATAAGAGTACTCACTTTCCCCAATTGCTCGATCAGAGGGATGAAAGGCTTTTTCGCTTTTTCCCATTCTTGCACAAAGCCAATCTCTCGCTCATACAATTGGAGCAGATAATTAATTGCGATTATCCTTATCCAATCAGTGGGTAATAATCTAGGCATTAAGCATTACCTCCTATGCTAGGAAAGAATAACATATCACATTCACTGAGTTAAATTGGATGGCTACTATATCATGCCAATTTGCTGTTATCAACTATTAATCCAATCCAACGGTCCTTCTCCATCATAGGCCTTGAGAGCGTCTTCAGCCTCGACGAATTGAGTGTAGCGTTCCGTCATAGCCAGTGTAGAATGTCCGAGTAGTAATTTCAGACCCTTCATATCTCTGGTATGCTTTAAAGTGACGGTTGCACCAGTGTGGCGCAGTTTGTGGACAGAGCCTTTCAGACCCTGCAACCCAGCATCTTTCTTAAGACGGCGCACTATTTCTTGTACGCCGTGCTTGCCCAGAGGGCGCCCTTCCTCAGTGATCCATAGAGCATCATGTCCCAGACCGTCCCCACGAAGGCCTAAATAGCGCCACAGAGCCTTCTTAGTTTGGGGGCCAAAGCCAGCAATGCGAGGTTTGTCCGTCTTACTATTCCGCACTAGTACTCTTTGTCTAACGAGGTCGATGTCACCAACCGTAAGCTGAGAACACTCCCCCAAGCGGATAAAGCTGTCCAAGAGCAGAAATAACACAGCCTTGTCCCTAGCAGCTAGCATCTTCTGTCGGGTGGTTGTGGCAATATGCCAATCATGGTCCAAAATTTTGACAAAGGCGTCCATGTGCTCCGTCTTATAAGGCTCAATGGGAGCAGCCTTTGGCGGCTTTAGCACAATGGTATCGATTGGGTTTTGTGTCAGATATCCTTCATCCACAGCCCAAGTAAAGAAACGTTTAAGCGGGAAATAGTGGTGCCATCGTGAGTTTTCGTCGCGCTGAATTACCCTCTTGGCTCCATTGCCGGTAGAAAAAATGGCGGGGTTGGACGCTACGAAATGGAGAAATTCTTGGATGTCTCGCTTGGTTATGGAGCATGCCTTGCCCTTGTTATTATCTCGAGCCCACCGAGCAAAGTACGAAACGTGATCACAATAGTCTTTGGCAGTCTTTGGCTTAACTTGTGTCTCTAGGTCAATTTTGAATCCCTCGAATAACCACTCCCATGAATCATTCTGAACCATAACTTTTGGGGAGCCCGCCCGGTTCAGGTTGTTTAGACTAGCTTCAGTCTATATCTACCTCTTCGGTTCATTCAGGTTGTCTAGAACCGATCTCTCCTATCTATGGTCGGGGTGGTCGGATTTGAACCGACGACCACCTGAACCCCATTCAGGTGCGCTACCAGGCTGCGCTACACCCCGATCCGGGCTGGCACTTCGTCAATATAGTAACACAAACCCAGCGGAGCGGGCAATAAAGAGGCGGTCACAATACATGCTCTCAGATTGGCTTCTTGAATTTCAGCTGTGGATTTCTTATTATGGCATTGTTTTATCGGTTACTGTATCATTTTGTTATCTCGGTTGATTGATAATGCACGATGTTATTGTTGTTGGCGGCGGACCAATCGGAAGTCACGTGGCCTGCCTTCTGGCAAGGCAAAAATGTGAGGTCATCGTCCTGGAGAAGAAGGGGAGGGTGGGCCATAAACAATGCTGCACCGGCATCATCGGGCAGGAGTGTGTCCGCGCTTTTGACATTGATGAGAGTGTCATCCTGCGAAAGGTGAAAAGTGCACGTTTGTTCTCACCGGCGGGAAAAACGCTTTACATAAGACGAACCGAGTATCAGGCCAGTGTTCTGGATAGAGCGGCATTTGACCTGGCGATGGCCCGGCAGGCGCAAGATGCGGGGGCGCAATACATATTTAACCGTACCGTGCATGACATTCGAATGACGAGGGAGGGTGTGGAGGTACATTGTGAAGGGGAAGAAAGAGGCCTAAGTGCAAAGGCGGTGGTCATTGCCAGCGGTTACGGTAGCCGATTGACTGAGAAGCTGGGGCTGGGAAAAATGACCGATTTTGTGGCCGGTGCTCAAGTGGAAGTAACCACAAAAGAGCAGGATGAGGTTGAGGTGTATTTTGGTCGGGAAACAGCACCCGGTTTCTTCGGCTGGCTCGTGCCGACGACTATGGGAAATGCCCGGGTTGGCCTGCTGTCGCGTCGTGCGCCGGAAAAATATTTGAAAAGACTGCTGGAATCGCTGGCAGCAGAAGGCAAGATAGTGCCCGGCGAATGGGCACCAGGTTATGGTGCCATACCGCTCAGGCCGCTGCGCCAAACGTATGGCGCAAGGATTCTGGTGGTGGGGGACGCTGCGGGGCAGGTCAAGCCGACCACCGGCGGCGGCATTTACTACGGCCTGCTCTGTGCCGACATCGCGGCCAATATATTGAGCAGGGCCCTGCAGCAGAATGATTTATCGGCGAAAAACCTTTCCCGGTATGAGCGGGAATGGAAACGCAAAATCGGTCGGGAGCTAATGATTGGCTACTGGGCGAGGAAACTCTCCGAGCGTTTAAGTGATCAGCAGATAAACCGTTTATTCGATGTGATTAAAAATAACCGCATTGATAAGGCACTACTTGAAGCCACAGACGTATCATTTGACTGGCACAGTCGGGCAATCGTGAAACTGCTCGGACGTGCGGTGGTAGCCAGAGTGCTCGGAGGCGTCAGGCTTCCCTCCCGAGGTGGCAAAGATATATAATAATTTGTCTGGGTGGTTTTATGACTGACCAAAGCGCACAAAACATTAGTCTGGAGGAAGCCGCTGGCCAGTTTCTGGCTGGACTGACATCCAAAGAAAGGGAAGTCAGCCAACCGGAGGTGTACAAGTTTGTCCGCTGGTTTGGACGGGAGCGGGCGTTAGTAAATCTCAACGCGCGGGAAGTGGCCAACTATGCGGAGCGATTGTCTTTATCTGATACTGATTACGGGCGAAAGCTTGACCAGTTGCGTGCCTTTCTGACGCATGCCAGAAAAGCAGGGTGGAGCAAGGCAAATCTGACCGTCCATCTCAAGGCAAAGAAGGTGAAGGCCAGCCCATCGCCGGGGACCTGGGGACTGCCTGAAGTGATTGAACTGACGCGTCAGGGATATGATGAGCTTGAAAACGAACTGAATGTGCTGAGGAACAAACGACCTGAGCTCATCGAGCAGATACGCCGGGCTGCCGCCGATAAGGATTTTAAGGAAAACGCGCCTCTGGCTGCAGCGAGGGAGCAGCGCGGGTATCTGGAGGGGCGGATTAAAGAACTGGAAGAAACGCTCAAGTTGGCCAAGGTTATCGAAGAGCAGCCAAAGGAAGGTCCCAAGATAAACATTGGCGACCGACTTATCCTGCAGGACCTGGCTTCCAGCGAAGAGCTAAGCTGCCAGATTGTCAATCCAAGAGAGGTGAACCCGGCGCAGGGTAAAATCTCCAGTGCTTCCCCACTGGGCAGCGCACTTGTCGGGCGGAGTGAAGGAGAGACGGTTGAGGTTGCGGTGCCCGCGGGCAGGCTGCGCTACCAGGTCAAACAGATTGAACGCTAGGCAGGCGAGTTATCCCGCTGATTCATCTGTGTTATAATTTAATATCGGTGGGGATATAGCTCAGCTGGGAGAGCGCTGCGTTCGCATCGCAGAGGCCGGGGGTTCGAATCCCCCTATCTCCACCATGGTGGACGGAATAAAGAACCCCCATCTTTTCTTCAGACTTGTCATCAGGCGGGAGCGGCATTGTATAACTGAGCAACACATCATTACCCGTCACCTCCACCTCTTTAACGTCAAGCCCAAGCTTGCCCGTTTCCAGTGCATCGTATGATCTCTCCAGGCGGCTATTTGTGCCAGCAATTTCACCTGAGAGCACATCCAATTCTTGCAGGTAACTCCCAGCAGTACTATATCAAGCTGCGTCTAATGGCTTGGTCTTGCGTTAAGCCACTAATACCTATAATTTTCCTCTTACCAGCGATACCTTTTTCAATAGTCAGGTTGCTCTTACTCACTTCCAAAATATCGCTGAGGAATTTGATTAACTCCTGATTAGCTTTACCCTTTATTGGAGGTGCAGCAATTCTTACATACAGCACCCCGTCTTTGAAGCCTAACACCTGGTTCTGACCAGCATTAGGCTGAACCCGAACCACGATTCTTGTTTGTACTCCCTCCGCCATAATATTGCTTATTCTATCATGTGGCGATGACACATACCATCTTATTGTTGAATAGCTACCAACAATGAAGATTAGCATTGCGCCATAAAGCTACGCCTTGCGCCTTACGCTTTTCATCATTAGAATAGAGAAGTCGAGCTAGGTGGCTAGTTTGAAAGCCAGACTAAGAGTTCTTTGTTCTGTCCATGTAGCTCCACCAAATTTTTTAATCATCAATCTTAGATTCATGTCATGTCTGCATATTAACGGAACAAAGCTCTTTTATGAATGCACGGGTGCCGATAGCCCGCCGCTAGTGTTTGTGCACGGCTTTGCCTGCGGCCATGATGACTGGGGAGAAAAGGTGGAGGTTCTGGAGCCGGCAGAATTGCGAGAGGAAGTGAAAGAAACAGCAAAGGCGATGGTGGAAGTTTACCAGAAAAAGTAGAGATTTTGACACAGGGGTGTCAAAGAGGTGGGGGAAAATAACAGGAGAAGGATTAGATGCCTCATAATATTTTTGAAATTCTGTCAAAATACAAGAAACAAGAAGACTACTGGACTGCAGCACTCGTTCATCTTCTTGAAAACCTATGGGGTAAACGTGACGGCACGAAGAGTCGTAAAGTTTGCTCCGAATTATTAAGCTGTATCTGTGGTGAACCATTCGATACCAGTGAAAAAGTTACGTTCGAAACTCAGAGATTTTATAAGAGTGAGGAAGCGGATGCTGGGAGCAGATTGGATTTAGAAATAACCACTAGAACCAAACGGATATGGATAGAAGTTAAAGATCGATCCAGTCTCCGCCCAGGGCAAATAGATAAATATTTATCTGAACTTACTGACTCTAAATATCCTGAGAAAGTGAAGAAACTAGTATTACTGCGACTCTTGTATGGCGATTGGAAAGAGGCCAAGAAAGCTCATAGCAGGGCTTACTGGTTTGAGATTTACGATTGGCTGGAAAAGCTGAAGAAACAAGCAGGACTAGATGATAACACCATTCAAGGGAATATGGTGAAACAGTTTTTGGGATTTTTGGAATTAAAGGGGGTCAGAATAATGAGCAAGCTCGATAAAGAAGCTTTCGAAAATGGATTAAGCCAGATTATAAGCCTTATAGCTATGCTCAAACAAGTAGTGCAGGAAATGCAATTTAGGGTTTTAGATAACAAGTCGAGTGAATATGGTAGCGACTGGTTTATGGGATTCTGTTTTGAGTTGAACCTCAAAGATAATCAGGGCGATAGAGACTTTATAGGATACCGTTTGAGACAAGGTAAATATAATGTAGGTATCGACCCAAATGATTCGGAAAATTTGTATATGGGCATGAGAATTAAAGATATAATTCTAAAGGACGAGAGGATTATTCAGGAGAAATTAGAGGATGGTGATTTGTATAAAGACGACGGATGGATATGGTGCCATAGCTCACTCACTAATGTCTTGAACAAACCAACAAAGGATAAGCAAATAGAACAACTGGGTATTCTTTTCAAGAGGATGTTTAAGCGATTAATGGAAGTTCAAAGACTAAGACCAGGTAAACCATGAGGAAACATTTATACCTAGACGCTTATCTAGATATAGAAACTACCGGTCTGTCCTGCCTGGATGCACCGCGCTTTTGCCAATATGTTTATCAGTGGAAGCGATGCCTCGTTGAAGGCCAGTATCCTCAAAAGAGCGATGGCCTTACCGGAGAAGGTAGGCATTCCCCTGTTTGCCAGTCTCTGTGGCTGGGATGCTGAGAAGATGGACTCGACCCTGGCCCAAATCAGCGTACCGCTACTGATGATACAGAGCACCACCGTGAATGCGAATCTGGAACGCGTTTCTCTCCAGCCGGGAGCCAGCACGCCGTGGATGGAGCTGGTTAAGAATCATGTGCCCCGGGCACAGATAGAAATCATCGGCGATACCGGGCATTTCCCGATGCTGGAAGCACCGGAAGCCGTCAATCAGCTCATTGGTTCATTTTTGGCTTCATCGTAAGCCATGACGGTGTGCAGAAGCACATTGGCGCCAGCGGCTATATATTCCGGCGTCGTATTCTCCAGTTCATTATGGCTGATGCCGTTTTCGCAGGGTATGAATATCATACCCGTCGGTGCTACCCTGGCAATATAGACGGCATCATGGCCGGCCCCGGAAATCATATAGCGGTGACGGTAACCCAGCTTTTCGGCGGCGTTGCGTACATGATTGATGCATTCCCTATCGAACTCCATTGAGGCCACGTTCCAGTTGTTTACAAGCTTGGCTTCTACATCAGCCTCTCTGGCGATGGCATCGACCTTTTCCCTGAGTTCCCGGTCCATCTGGAGCAGTGCGTTGTCATCCGGGTGGCGGATGTCGACGGTGAAGAAGACCGACCCCGGGATTACATTTCTCGAGTTTGGCCTGACGGTAACCAGGCCGACCGTCGAAACGGCTGGAGCGTGGTCCAGGGCGATTCTCTGGATTGCCTCGACCATCCTGGCGCAGGCCACCATGGCGTCGTGGCGAAGGTGCATGGGCGTGCTGCCGGCATGGGCATCCTGCCCGGTTACGGTGACCTCATACCATTTCTGTCCCTGCATGCCGGTGACCACGCCAATCATCTTATTCTCCGCCTCTAGGACCGGCCCCTGCTCGATGTGAAGCTCAAAGTAGGCACCAAGTTTATGGTCGCCGCATTTCTGCCCGCCGCGGTAGCCGATGCGCTCCAGCTCCTCGACGAACTTCTTTCCGTCACGGTCCTCAATGTCATAGGCAAAGTCGCGCTCAAACACACCGGCGAACACCCCGGAGGCCAGCATCGGCGGCGTGAAGCGGGAACCTTCCTCGTTGGTCCAGTCGATCAGCTCCAGGGGGGCAGTGGTGGTGTATCCAGCGTCATTCAGTGTGCGTAACACCTCGAGGCCGCAGAGGACGCCGGCGATGCCGTCGAACTTGCCTCCGGAAGGCTGTGTGTCTAGGTGGCTCCCGATGGCAATCGGCGGCAGCGTATCCATCTTGCCGGGACGCCGGGCAAAGATGCTGCCCATTTCATCAACGTTGACGGTGCACCCGACAGCCTCGCATTGCTTAACAAACCAGTCGCGCACCTGACGGTCAGCATCAGACAGTGTCAGGCGGCAGACACCGCCTTTATCGGTACCACCGAACCTGGCGGTCTCCATAATGGTATTCCACAGTCTTTTCCCGTTAACCTGTAAATTTTTCATAGCCATCTCCAGTATCTAAATGGTCCGCACCCCGCACCAGTCTATGATGAAGGCGGCAAGCACTTTGGTACAATCGAGCAGGGAGTCGATATCCACATACTCGTTCACGCCGTGGATATTTCCGCCGTTCGGGCCAAAAGTGATAGCCGGCATATCGAAGAACGGTGCCAGGCGGGTGTCCAGACCCCACGTAGCCCCGATAATATCGAAATCGGATTGCAGGGTGCTGTCGGCGGACGACTTGAACGCCAGAACAAACGGGTCGTTCGGGTCCTGCCCCCATGGTATAACCTGTTTTTCGCGCCAGATGACTTCCGGCGGGTGCTGGCGCAGCCACTCATCGCTCTCCGCAGCCTTTTTCACCGCTTGCTGAACCTGTTGCTTTACTTCATCCACACTTTCGGCGGGCAGGTGGGACATACGGCACTCAATCTCCGCCCATCCAGGCACGGTAGAAACCCAGTCGCCGGCATGGTAGGTTCCGATGTTCAGGTGGCAGGAGCGGCCGGCGTGTTTTTCGAAAAGGTGATGGCGGTTATCCTGCGCTCGCCGGTCATCAAGTTCAACCAGGGCATCGTAGACGATGTTCATCTTGCCGATGGCATTGACGCCGGTATGCGCCACGCCGGCATGGGCTGACTTCCCGATTACCCTGACCTTACAGAAGAGAATACCGGGATGAGCGATAGTTATCTTCATGTTTGGCTCGGGGATTACAAGCCCGTCGGCGGTGAACCCATCGAGCAGGCAGGCTAACGTACCACCTCCGGCCATCAGTTCTTCCTCAATGACGCTCTGCAGGATTACCGTGCCTTCCGGCTTGAGTCCGTTTTCCAACAAGGCTTTCAGTGCGTAGCAGTTGGCAATCAGCCCCGCCTTCATATCGCAGGCACCACGACCGTACAGTTTGTTCCCCACCGCCCGCCCCTCCCAGGGCGGGAACTCCCATTCGGCAACCGGTTCCGGAGAGACAACGTCGATGTGCCCGTTCAGTACCAGAGACCTGGCCGATGGTTTCCCCTCCAGGACACCGACGATATTGGGGCGTCCGCTGTAATCAAACGAGGATTTGACGTATGCCTTATGGCGGCTGATTTTATCATAATCAGCGTCCCGAGACGTCACCTTCAATCCCAGGTCAGAGTACAGGCGGTGCATGTATTTCTGGGCCTCGCCTTCCTGGCCGGTGATGCTGGGAATCCGGACCAGTTCGCTCAGGGTGCGGACAATTTCACTGCGCTTATTCTCTATATGGCGAAAAATCTTTTTCTTAGTATCGTCCTTTTCGGCCATGCAAGTACCTTCCGCATATTGGTAAAGAATCAAAACTATCACTCACTGTATCAGAAATCAACCTTTGAGGCAATGCGTTGTGGCAATTGCCAGAACCGGTTGTCCGTGATATATTGCTATCAAACGTGATGAGAGAGGAAAACAGTGCTGTTACTGAATCAGAATGACGTAATGAAAGTGCTGGACATGGCAGAATGCATGGAGGTGGTGGAAAAGGCCTTCGTCGAGCTTGCCTCCGGCACCGCGGTTCTGCCCCTCCGCATCAACCTGTTCACGCAGGAAGGTCTGGGGCTGTACATGCCGGCGTATCTCAAAGAGATGGGAGCGCTCGCCTGCAAGGTGGTGACCAGCTACGTAAACAATCCGGCGAAGCACAACCTGCCCACTATCCTTGGGAAAGTGCTGCTTCAGGACCCGGAAACGGGCGACGTTATCTGCATTATGGACGGCGGCTATCTCACCGCGGTCAGGACCGGTGCCGCCAGCGGGGTCGCCACCAGGTATCTGGCCCGCGAAGACACAGGGCAGAAGGTCGGGATATTCGGTGCCGGGGCGCAGGGCCGAACGCAGCTCTGGGCGATGACGGTCGCCAGAGACATTGCCAAGGCCTATGTGTATGACGTTCATGATGAGGCGGTGAGCCGGTTTATCGCGGAGATGACTTCAAAGCTTCAGATGGATATTGTCAGGGCGAAATCACCCGAGCAGATTCTGGAAGATGCGGATATCATCTGCACTGCCAGCTCCTCGCCCACACCTTTGTTTGACGGGAGTTTGGTGAGAGAGGGGACCCACATCAACGGCGTTGGCAGCCACACCCCCAATGCCCGTGAGCTGGACACGGCCATCATCAAGCGGTCGAAAATAATCGCCGACTCATCTGACGCCTGCCTGAGAGAGGCGGGCGATATCATGATTCCCATTCAGGAAGGGGCGATTGATAAGTCACATCTGTATGCCGAGCTTGGCGAGGTGATTATCGGGAAGAAGTCGGGTCGGGCCGACGCCAGGGAGATAACCCTGTTCAAGTACAACGGGCTGGCCATTCAGGATGTCGCCGCCGCCAAGCTGGTCTATGACAAAGCGGTGCAGGCAGGCATCGGCACGAACGTTGAATTATAGCCTTATCTTTATCATTAACCTACGCGATAGTGTTCGATGACCTCCTCGTCCAGGTCAACACCCAGTCCGGGCCCCTCCGGCACCTCAACGTAGCCGTCCACCACCGGCATTTTCTGCCTGGTCAGGTCCCAGCGTATCGGCGTCTCCTCAACGCAGTACTCCATGATGAAGGCGCTCTGCCGGGACGCCAGGAAGTGCAGGCCGGCGGCAGAGCCGATGTTATTGGTGTAAAAGTGGTTGACCACCTTCACGCCGTGGTCTTCGGCGAAATCGGCTACGCGGCTGGCCTCGGTCAGGCCCGTGTTCTCCAGGTCTATCTGGATGATGTTGATGCCGCTCCGTTCCATAAAGCTCTGGTGAGAAAATCTGCCCGCCTCGCCTTCGCCGGCGGCGATGGGGATGGGGGAAACGCTGGTCAGTTTCCGGTAGCCATCGACGTTCTCGCGGTTGAGCGGCTCCTCCAGGAAGAGCACGCCATAGTCCTGGAACTGTTGAGCTCTTTTGATGGCGGTATTGGCGTCCCAGCAGCAGCCGGCATCGATGATGAGGTCGTTTTTATCTCCCACGCCCCGTCGCCCCCCTTCCACGAGCTCCAGGTCCAGCTTTTCGCTCTGGCCCATCGGCGTCCAGCCGAACTTCACCGCGGTGAACCCCTCGTCCACCCATCTCTTCCCGATTTCAGCGGTGGTCTTGCCATCGGGGCCGAATAGAATGCTGGCATAGGCGCGCAGTTTCTTGTGAAAGGCGCCGCCAAGGAGCTGATAGACCGGCTGGTTATAGTACTTGCCGGCAATGTCCCAGAGGGCGATGTCGATAGCGGCGATGGCGTGGCAGATGATGCCGCGGCGGCCCAGCCTGATATTGCGGGCCTGAAGCAGGTGGTTGATGGGCTTGATGTCCAGAGGGTTCATGCCGATGATTAACCTGGCCAGTCCGCTGGCACTGGCTCCGCTGAGGGGAGCCTCAATCATGGCTTTCACCACGTGCGGAGAGGAATAAGAGTCGCCGATGCCGACGATTCCCTCATCGGTGTGGACCTTGACCACCACCGCGTCCTGCGCCGATGTATATTTTGCTTCATGGACTTCTTTTTCCGGCAGGCGCAGTTCAATGGCTTCGATTTTGGTTATTTTCATCCGGGTGACCCTCCTCATTTCGGCTGGTGAGTATTTTATTCCCCTGTATTTTCCTTGTCAACGTTTCCGGGGCGACCGTGCTAGTTGACAATACGGAGAGGGAATCTATAAGCTATTATCATGGCAACAGAGAAGATCGGCATCCTGACCGGCGGTGGCGACTGCGCCGGCCTTAATCCAGCGATTAAATGGGTGGTCAAGACCGCCATGGACAAACGGCTGGAATCGGAAAGAGGGGTCCAGTACGAGGTGCTCGGCATCAGGTACGGCTGGAGCGGTCTCATGTTTGAGGCGGGTGCCAGCCTGAAAATGGAGGACTATATCACTCCTCTGGACGAGCAGAAAGTAAGGACCTGGGACAGGTATGGCGGCACCATGCTGGGGACGTCCCGGACCAATCCTTACAATCCAGAGAATGACCGGTCACAACTGGTGCTGGATAACATTAAAAAGCTGGGTCTAAATGCGCTGATCACTATCGGGGGTGACGATACGCTCGGCGTGGCCAATAAGCTGGCGCAGAAAGGTATCAATGTGGTGGGCATTCCCAAGACCATTGATAAAGACCTGGTGGAAACGGACTATACTCTCGGCTTTGAAACCGCGGTGAGCGTAATTACGGAGGAAGTTGACCGACTGAGAACCACGGCGGGGTCGCACCGGAGGATATTTGTGGTGGAAACTATGGGGAGGCATACCGGCTGGCTGGCCCTGGAAGGCGGCGAAGCCTGTGGTGCGTATATCATCTTAATTCCGGAGTGTGATTTTTCCATTGAAAAAGTGAACGAGCTGCTCCTCGAAGGGAGAAAGTCGGGGACAAGATACGAAATCATCCTCGTTGCCGAGGGAGCTAAGCCAATCGGTAGCTCTGAATTCATCAGGCAGAACGGCGTGGACGCTTTTGGACATAAAATGCTGGGCGGTATCGGTGAATTTCTGGCCAGAGAAATCAATAACGGTACCGGGGTCGAGACGCGGTGCGTGGTACTGAGCCACCTGCAACGCGGCGGTGCCCCCTGCGCGTATGACCGGAGAATGGGGCGGTATTTTGGCATTGCTGCGGTTGATTTGATAATGACCGGGGATTTCGGCAGGATGGTATGCTTTAGAAACGGCCAGGTCACCTCCTGCCCGATGGACAGAGTCATAGGTAGGACGAGCTACGTGGGCATCGATAAAGATTATGATATAGAGCGGTACAGCGGGCGGCGGACTATTTTCAGGCACAGCAAGTGAGGTGGGAAAGATGAGTACATCGATAACCGGCGATAGAATTGACGGCCTGGTGGAGCAGGCGGTTTTCGGCGATGAGCAGGCCAGGGAGGAAAGTCGACGGCAGATTCGAGAACTGGCGGCAAGCCAGGGCATTTATCCGGCAAGCATCCAGGGTTTGTATGAGGCTGCCGGGAAGGGAGCTTACCACAACAAGACCGTTCCGGCAATCAATATCCGGGGCATGACCTATCAGGTGGCCCGGGCTGTTTTCCGCGCCGCGCTGAAACACAAGGTCGGCGCCTTTATCTTTGAGCTCGCTCGCTCCGAGATAGGCTATACCAGGCAGAGGCCGGCGGAATATGTTGCCTGTGTGCTGGCGGCGGCCATTAAGGAGGGATATCAGGGCCCCGTTTTCATTCAGGGCGACCATTTTCAGATGAACCGGAAGAGGTACAGCACCGACCCCAAACAGGAAACAGAGACCATCAGGGAGTTAATACGTGAGGCGGTAAATGCCGGCTTTCTCAATATCGATATCGATGCCTCCACCCTGGTTGACCTGGAAAAAGATACTCTGGAACAGCAGCAGGAAGAGAACTGCCGCGTCACTGCGGAGATGACCAGGTTCATCCGCAGTATCGAGCCGGAGGGGGTTACCATCTCCGTCGGAGGTGAAATCGGGGAGGTTGGCAAACAGAACAGCACGGTGGAGGACCTAAGAGCGTTTATGAGCGGGTATCGTGCCCGGCTGGAGCCGGACGTCAGGGGAATCTCGAAAATCAGCGTGCAGACCGGCACTACGCACGGGGGGGTAGTCCTGCCGGATGGGGCAATAGCCAGCGTGGCGCTTGATTTCGATACTTTGAAAGAGCTTTCCAAGGTGGCTCGTGAGGAGTATGGCATGGGTGGTGCCGTGCAGCACGGCGCTTCCACGCTCCCTGATGAAGCCTTTCATCTGTTCCCGGAGGTAGGTACGGTAGAAGTCCATCTGGCCACCGGATTTCAGAACATCATCTATGATAGTCCCCATTTCCCGCAGGAACTGACGCAGAGAATAAACCAGCATTTACTCCAGCAGTACAGCGACGAGAGAAAGTCGGACGATACCGAGGAACAATTCCTGTATAAAACGCGTAAGAAGGCTTTTGGCGATTTCAAGAAAGAAATGTGGAGCCTCCCGGTAGAAAACCTGAAGGAGATTGGGGTAACGCTGGAAGAGCGCTTTGTCTATCTCTTTCAGAAACTGAATGTGGTGGATACCAGAGACCTGGTCAACAAGCACGTAGTCAAATAACCTACAAGTGCGGCGCAGCCTCGACGAAAATATCTTTTAAGGGAGCTCGAGAGAGCCGAGCTTGTCCAGCCGGTCAAAGTTGTGGATAGCGTCAACCCAGCGGATGGTGCCGGAACTGGAGCGCATGGCCAGGGACTGGGTCGCGGCTCCGCCACTGAAGTACCGTACGCCTTTCAGCAGTTCACCGGTGCTGACTCCTGTGGTGGCGAAAAATACGTCCTCACTGTTTATCAGGTCTTCCGTATAATAGACCTTATCAAGGTCCATACCGGCTGCCAGAGCGGCATCCCGCTCCTTATCATCCCGCGGCCAGGCCTTACATTGAATAACACCGCCAATGCAGTGTAATGCCGCGGCGGTGAGCACGCCCTCGGGGGTACCGCCGACACCCATGAGAACATCCACTCCCGTCTCGGGCAGAGCTGCCTCAACGCCCGCCACCAGGTCGCCGGCAGATATCAACTTCACCCGTGCCCCGGCGCTTCTGATTTCATAAAGCAGCTTTTCGTGGCGCGGTCTATCCAGGACCACCACCGTCAGGTTCGATACATTGCGTTTTTTAGCGCTGGCAATGTTTTTCAGGTTCTCCTCAACCGGCGCATTGATGTCGATTACATCCTTGGCTTCCGGCCCGGTGACGATTTTATCCATGTAGACAAACTGCCTCGGACAGTTCATGGTACCCCGTGCCGAAAGCGCCACGGCTGATACGGCTCCAGGAAGACCATTGGCCACCAGTGTGGTGCCATCTACCGGGTCGACCGCGATGTCCACCTGCGGCTCCGAACCACCACCGATGTGCTCGCCGATGTAGAGCATGGGTGCTTCGTCTTTCTCACCCTCGCCAATGACCACGGTGCCATCCATTCTTACATAACCCAGCACGAAGCGCATGGCATCCACTGCCGCCTGGTCCACCAGTTCCTTATTGCCCATGCCCAGATAACGGGCGGCCGCCATGGCGGCCGCCTCGGTGGCGCGCACCAGCTCCATGGCGATATTCCGTTCAATCGGCCGACGTGAACGTGCATCTTCCATTATCTTACCTCATTGACTGATATAATGAGTTCAGCGTACCACCCATTTCCCCTGGCTTTTTATCTTATCGCTTCAACCTTGCACTGTCAACGTTGCGGAAATCAGTAAGATTTTTGCCGAAAGATTGGATTAAATGCTAAAATAAAGCACAAAACACGAATGCAGGATATGGAGGAATATTGACATGAAGTACCGAAAACTGGGTAGGTCTGGTTTGATGGTTTCTGAAATCTGCCTGGGCACCATGACCTTTGGCAATCAGATAGATGAGGCAGAATCCACAAAACTGATAAAGTGGGCGATGGATGCCGGCATTAACTTCATCGATACTGCTGACCAGTATGTTAATGGTCTGTCCGAGGAAATCGTGGGCAGGGCGTTAAAGGGCGTGCGACATAACGTGGTGCTGGCCACCAAGGTAGGCGGCTGGCAGTCAGGTCCGACGGTGAATGATATTGGCACATCGCGGAAACATATTATGGACGGCGTAGAGGGCAGCCTGCGTCGACTGGGGACCGACTATATCGATATCTTCTATACCCACCGGTGGGACCATGCCACGCCGATTGACGAGACGCTTCGCGCTCTGGACGACCTGGTTCATCAGGGGAAGGTGCGCTATATCGCTTGCTCCAACTACCTTGTCTGGCAGATCTGCAAAGCATTATGGGTGAGTGATGTCCTCAATCTGGCGCGGTATGACTGCACGCAGCCGCCGTACAACCTGATTACCCGGGGCATTGAAGATGAGATGCTGACTCTCTGTGTCAACGAAGGAGTGGGAGTTTGCGTTTACAATCCGCTCGCCGGTGGACTGCTTACCGGCAAGCATGACCCGAACAAACCTCCGGCTGAAGGCACGCGGTTCAGCAACAAAATGATGGGAAAGATGTACAGCGACCGCTACTGGCAGCCCGGAGATTTTGAGGCGGTGGCACAATTCAAGGAGATTACCCGGAAACACGAGCGGAGCATGGCGCAGTTCGCCCTCGCCTGGATACTGAACAACAAGGCGATTACCGCTGTTCTCTGCGGTGCCACCTCGATAAAGCAGCTGGAGGAAAATATCGGCGCGGTGGAACTGACCCTGACCGAAGAGGAATTAAACGCCTGCGACGAGGTCTGGCACCAGCTCAGGCCGCCCCGATTTTTCTACGGGGCGCAGCAGCTCTACCGCTGATTCAGCTTGCCGTAGGCGGCAAGGCCACTGGCTCTGCCGGGATTACTTTCCCATCTTTTATGGCTGTTATTGGCATAACCAGCTTGTCTGCCTTTATGGTCTCTCCTGGCGTATCGATTAATGTCCAGGCGCCGGATTGGAGTTCCAGTATGGAAACGTCCGCGGCCATGCCCGGCTTAAGGCTGCCTATCTTGTCCTCTTCATGAATTGCGCATGCGGGATTGATAGTGGTCATGGCAACCGCCTGCTTCAGGTCCAGCCCCAGTGCCATGAATTTCGACATATTGACAGGAATGCTGAAGGTTCGGTCTTTCAGACACCGGTGGTTGAGGTCGGTGCTGATAATGGTCGGCAATATACCTTCCGCCAGACATTTGCGCGCCACGGCGAAGGAGAAATTGCTCCGTCCGTTGGCCGTCTCCATTATGACTCCTCGTTCCCTGGCTGCCTTCAATTCCGGCAATATCGTGCCATCGGGTCGCAGGACATTACCCTGGTTACCGGAATAAACGTGGGCCAGAATGTCACCGGGCTCCATCACGGAAAGACATTCCGGAGTCAATGTTGCCGGCACCTGTTTATCCACGTCACCTATATGAACCATAATGGGCAGGCCGAACTGCTTGGCGATTTTCTTGGCCGTTTTGACCACCTCGATGCCGGCGCTGGCGACGAGCTTGCCGACGAGCCGCAGTTTAACTCCCTTGATGATACCCTTGTTGGCTTCTATGGTCTCTGCCATGGCATCGAGGTTCACCTCGTCCCAGTCATTCAGTTCCGGTTCGGGAATCAAGCCAAGAGAGCACAGGTGAAGGAAGCAGAAGACTTTAGTTTGCGCTGCAGGCAGGATATACTTGGGAAACGCGGCAAACGTTTTCTCACCGGCGCTTCCACCGTCCACCACTGTAGTCACGGCTTGTTTCACTCCGGCGATATCAGGCTCAATGGCAATCTTCATGATGCTATCGAAAACGTGGACGTGCATATCAATAAGTCCCGGGGTGACAATCTTACCCTTGGCATCTATCACCTGCTGGCCTTCCTGCGGGGAAATATCTTTGTCCACGGCGGCAATCTTATCTCCGTTAATGGCTATATCCATCGTGCCATCTATATTCTGTGCCGGGTCAATCACCCTGCCGCCCTTTATCAATATGTCATACATGGCAGACCTCCTTTCATTTGCCGTATATCTTACCACAACTTTCAATCGATTAATATATTTTGTTATAATGCGGACGAGCGTTGTCTATTACCCATTATTCTAATTGAATTATTGAGGATGACCATGAATACACAGACATTAAAGGGCAGAATTGCCATAGTTACGGGAGCCTCCAGGGGGCTGGGGGAGGGAATCACCAAGGCCTTTGCCGGAGAAGGAGCCACGGTAGCGCTGTTCAGTCGTGATGTACAGCGCCTTGAGAAACATGTGGCTGACCTCAAAGCGTTGGGGCAAAAGGCAGTGGCCTTTCCGCTGGATGTTGCCGATGTGGAACAGGTAAACCGGGCGGTGGAGCAGGTGGTCAGCCAGTTCGGGCGGGTGGATATACTGGTGAACAACGCGGCAATTGCGCCCTCAATGCCCTTTGTGGAGATGTCTGATGATGTCAGGGACAGCGTCATTGACGTGAACATCAAAGGTGTCTGGAACTGCACCAAAGCGGTAATGCCGCTCATGATAAAACAACGGTATGGGAAAATAATCAACATATCCTCGGTTACCGGGCCGCTGGTCTCGGGTAAGGGGATGACGGCCTATGCGGCATCGAAAGGCGCCGTGTCGGCGTTTACCCGGACGCTGGCGCTCGAGGGGGCGGAGTACGGCATCAATGTGAACGCCATCTGTCCCGGCTCCTTTGATACGCCGATGTTCCGCAGCGTGGCCAGGCACAGGGGCTGGGATTCAGAGGATAAGTATGTTAAACACGTTGGCAAGGAAATTCCGCTGGGCCGCCTGGGGACGATTGAGGAGATGGGGGACCTGGCGGTTTTTCTCGCTTCGGATAAATCAAAGTATATCACCGGCATAGAGATTGTCATTGACGGTGGCAATATCATTCAGGAGCACAAGGGGTAATTCAAAGGAGGCGTAATGGCACAGAGTGAAGTAAAGGTATCTGAGAAATCTCTTCGTGAGTTCTCCGAGGAGGTATTTGTGCGGGTGGGAATGTCACCAGAGGATGCAGCCACTGAAGCCGATGTGCTGCTCTGGGCAAACCTGCGCGGGGTCGATTCCCATGGCGTGCTGCGCATTCCCTGGTATGTAGGCAATGTTGACCGCGGCATTATGAACCCCAAGCCAAATATCAAGGTGGTCAAAGAGACGCCGGCCACCCTCGTCGTGGAGGCTGACCAGGCCTTCGGGCCGCTAGTTACCGTCTTTGCCATGAATAAAGTGATGGAGAAAGCAAAACAGACCGGTATCGGCTGGGGGTTCATTTGCAATCACACCCATCAGGGTGCCATGGGCTATTATGCGCAAATGGCATCGAAAAACGATATGGCCGGTATCGTATTCGTCTGCAGCCCGCCCAATATGGCGCCTTTCGGGGCGAAGGCAGCTGGCGTATCCAACAGCCCGATAACCATCGCCGTGCCGGCGAACAAACACCGCGTGCTGTTCCTCGATATGGCGACGAGCGTGGCGGCGCGGGGTAAAATCTGGCTGGCGGTGGACAAAGGCGTTCCCATACCGGAAGGCTGGGCGCTGGATAAAGAGGGCAATCCCACCACCGACCCCACTCAGGCGGTCACTTTCCTGCCGGTAGGCGGACCAAAGGGCTCCGGCCTGGCGATGCTGTTTGAGTGTATCTCCAGCGTCATTATCGGAAACCCGTTGCTTGAGCCGCGGCTCATGGAAAAGAAGGCGGAGTCCAAGCAGGCGGAGGTAAAAGGCGCACATCCGGACCACCTGCCCCGGCCCATCCAGAACAGCGTGGTCGCCGCCATAGATATCGGGCAGTTCACCGATGTGGCGAGCTACAAAGAGCATATCGATAACCTCATCGACGGCATAAAGGGGCTGCCCAAGGCGGATGGATTCAAAGAGATAATGGTCCCGGGTGAGCCGGAGGAAAAAACCTTTGACGACCGCTCCAGGAACGGTATTCCGCTTCCCGAAGGGACTATTCGCAACCTGAGCAGCGTTGCCGAGCGGTTGGGCATAAAGCTACCGACGGGACTCTAAAGGAAAGGGGTGTTATGGTGAATCTGGAAGAGCTGAGCCAGGCAGTGGTCAAGGGCGATATTGACACTGCTGAGGAGTTGACGAAAAAGGCTGTCGAGGGTGGTATCCGGGTCGCTGATATCCTGAATACGGGGCTGATTCCCGGCCTCCGAAAGGTTGGGGAGCTTTTCGAGAAAGGCGAGTACTATTTACCGGAGTTAATCGTCTCCGGGGACGCCGTGGCCAAGGCGATGGAGTACCTTAAACCGATGATGGGTGAGGAAGGCGCATTATATATGGGGAAATACCTTATCGGCACGGTACAGGGTGATGTCCATGACCTGGGCAAGAACATTGTTATCATGATGCTGAGGGGAAATGGCTGGGAGGTGACCGACCTGGGCGTGGATATTTCCCCGGAGGAATTTTGCTCGGCGGTGTCCACCGGCGACTATGATATCGTCGGCATGTCTTCTCTGCTGACGATGACGATGCCCAACGCAGCCCAGACCATTGAGGCTTTGAAAGCTGCCGGGCTGAGAAACAAGGTGAAGATAATGGTTGGCGGGGCACCGACCACGGCGGAGTGGGCGGCACAGATTGGTGCCGATGCCCACGCCAAAGACGGTCCCGTGGCGGCACTCGTGGCGGCAAAACTGGTGGGAAAATCATAGGAGAGAGAAATGAACGGACTGGAACGGGTGATGACAGCACTCAAAATACAGGAACCGGACCGGGTGCCCCATTTCGAACGGATTGCCAAGAGGGTGAGGGAGGCCATACTGCCCGGTGCTTCAGAGGAAGATATTGTCGAGCACCTGGACCTGGACGGCGTCAGGTTTATTGACCGGACGCATTCCTGGAGCTACGAAAATGTGGGCGAGGGTGAGAAGGTCAAACGCGACCAGTGGGGCGGCCTCGTTCGCTACTCATCCGAAGACAATCCCATCCCGATGGAGCCCGCGATTAAGTCCGAGAAAGACCTTGACGGCTACAAGCTTCCCGACCCTGATGAAGAGTGGCGGTACGAACATTTAAAGCAGCTTGTAAAACGTTTCAAAGGAGAACGGGCCATCGTGGTCGGGGTGACCGATATCTTTGCTCTCGGCCGTGAAAACTTCCTCGGCGACGTGAACTATTTCCGTGCCATGGTGAAAAACCCCGAATTCATTTACCGGGCCAATGAATTCATGATGGACTACCAGCTGAGGTATATGCGGAACTGCATCGATATGGGCGTTGATATCTTCTGGATAAACGGCGACTGGGCGATGACCGAGCGGCCGATGGTCTCCCGTGAGTTCACGGAAAGGTTTCTGGCGCCGCCTTTCAAGAAGCTCGTCGATTTCGCACATAGTCGGGGAGTCCCCGTAATCAAGCATACGGATGGCAATATCTGGCCCATCTATGACACCATCATTGATGCCGGTGCCGACGGTCTGCACCCCATCGACCCCATGGCCGGGATGGACATCGGCGAGGCCAAGGCCACCTTTGGCGATAAAATCTGTCTGTGCGGCAACGTAAGCTGTGCCTTCAGCCTCGTCTCAGGGACGGAGGAAGAAGTGCGCCGGGAGACCAGGGAGGTCATCAGGAAGGCGGGGAAGGGTGGGGGGCTGATATGCATGTCCAGCAACTCGATTCATTCCGGCGTCAATCCCCAAAATTACCTGGCGATGGTCAAGGCAATCAGGGAGTTCGGGCAGTATCCCCTGGCGCTGGACTAGTCAATAAAATATTTAATGGGCGGTCAACCGACCGCCGTCAACATTGATGGACTGCCCGGTAATGAAGCTGGCCTCCTCCGAGCAGAGAAAGGCAATCAGATTGGCTGCGTCGTCAGGGTAGCCGAGGCGTCCCAGCGGAGTGAATTGCACCGCGTCGGCGTGGATGCTGTGGGCGGCTTCGGTTACGCTTATTCCTTTCTCGCTGGCAATTTTTGCAGCCTTCCCGTAGTCGCTCAGGTCGGTGAGAAATCGACCCGGGCAGACGGCGTTGACCCTGATGTTGTAGGGCGCCAGCTCGACGGCCATGACCTGGGTCAGACCGACGACGCCGAATTTGGAAGCCGTGTATGCGCTGACATTGGCCCGCCCCACCTTACCCGAAAGAGAAGCGACGTTGACGATAACGCCGCTCTTTCTCTCCGCCATATGCCTGGCCACCGTCTGGCCGCAGTGGAAAACGCCGGTGAGGTTGGCGGCGATATGGCGGTGCCACTGTTCCTCTTCGGTCTCCAGAAAAGGCTGCGGCACATAGACCCCGGCATTGGCAACGAGGATATCCAGGTGTCCGAACTCGTTGACGACCCGCTCCACCATTTCCTGGACCTGTTTTCTATCGGTAATGTCGGCGGTGATGGCCAGCCCTCTCACGCCAAAGGACTCGATTTCCTCAACCAGGCTCTCCAGCCCCCGCCACCCCTCCGCCTTTTCCTCCTCGGGAAACTCCTCCGGCGGGCGGTAGCGCCCGTTCACCGCCACGTCGGCGCCGCACCTGGCCAGACGTATCGCCGTGGCGTGGCCCATACCGCGCTTGCGTGCTGCCCCGGTTATCAGCGCCACTTTGCCTTTGAAATCGTACATGCCGGTCTCCAGGGTCGCTGAATTGGAACTTGGTGAGTGCCTCCATCTTATCACAGGGCAGAAAGAAATCCAAACCCCTCCATAAGAGTGATATAATAGCGGAAAAGCGTCCTGAACCGAATGGTTACTATCAACGAGAGGAGAACAGTATGAACAAGCACATTGGCATCGTTGCCTGCAGCGCGGAGGGGGCGGCGCTCTGCTATCGCACCATCTGCACCGAAGCACCGGCTTTGCTGGGGAAATACGACCACCCCGAGGTCACCATGCACACCTTTTCCCTTGCCGACTATATGCGGTACATTGAGGCCGATGACTGGAAGAGCATTGCCGACCTCATGCTTGCTTCCGTGAAGAAAGTAGCCGGGGCGGGCGCGGAATTCGCCATCTGCCCGGACAACACCATCCACCAGGCTTTTGAGCTATTCGTTGATAAATCGCCGATTCCCTGGCTGCACATCGCCGGGGTGGTGGCGGAGGAGGCTAAACGTAATAATCTTAAGAAACTCGGCATACTGGGCACGCGCTTTTTGATGGAAGGCCCGGTATATAGAAAGAAGCTTGACGCTGCCGGCATCGGGCATATGATTCCGGAGAAAGAGGACCGCGAGCGCATCAACTCGATTATTCTGGACGAGCTGGTGGCTGGTATCTTCACCGATGAATCGCGCGCCTATTTCACCGGGGTTATCAACTGGCTGAAAGACCGTGGCTGCGACGCCGTGGTCCTGGGCTGCACCGAGATACCTTTAATCGTAACGCAGGAAAGCTCACCGCTGCCGGTGCTGGACTCGACGCGGCTGCTGGCTAGGGCGGCCTTGAAGAAAGCAATCGAGACAGCGTAAAATGAGAAGCGTGAAAACGGCTTTAAATGAATCGAGAGGAGCATGGTAAATATATGAAAAAGCGCGTCTTTTCCGGCATCCAGCCCACCGGTGACCTGCATATCGGCAACTACCTCGGTGCCATCCAGCACTGGCTGAAGATACAGCACGAGTATGACAGCATCTTCTGCGTCGTCGACCTCCACGCCATCACCGTTCCCCAGGAGCCCAAGGTACTGAAGGCAAAGATACGGGAGGTGGCGGGGCTGCTCATTGCCTCCGGGATTGACCCCACTATAGCCAGTGTCTTTGTCCAGTCCCACGTCCATGAACACAGCGAGCTGACCTGGATTCTCAACTGCTACATCCCGATGGGCTGGATGCGGCGCATGACCCAGTTCAAGGAAAAATCGCAGAAACAGAGGGAGGAGGTCAGCACCGCGCTCTTCGACTATCCGGCGCTGATGGCGGCTGATATCCTGCTCTACAATACTGACGAGGTGCCGGTGGGGGAGGACCAGAAACAGCATGTTGAGCTGGCGCGAAATGCGGCCCAGCGCTTCAACACCATCTACGGCGAGACGTTTACCGTGCCCAAAGCGGTCATCGCCAAGACGGGCGCCCGTATCATGGGTCTCGACGACCCGACACAGAAGATGAGCAAGAGCGAGGAGCAGCCGGGTCGCGCTATAAATCTGCTCGATTCCCCTGATGATATGCGGAGCAAAATCATGCGGGCGACCACCGACTCCCTGCGCGAGATACGCTTTGACGAAAACCGTCCCGGTATAAATAATCTGCTCGTCATCTACGAGCAGTTCACCGGGCAGGGCAGAGAAGAGATTGAGTCGCGGTTTGAGGGCAAAGGCTACGTGGACTTGAAGCGGGAACTGGCTGAGGTGGTCGTCGAAAGCGTCAATGTGGTGCAGACCCGCTATCGTGAGCTGACCGCCGACCCGGCACATATTGACCGGCTGCTGGCCGAGGGGGCAGATAAGGTCCGACCGACGGCCGAAAAGACCCTGGCTCTGGTCAAAGAACGGGTGGGGATAGGGTAATCGCGCTGTCCCTAGCCTTTGATAACCCCGATTGGCCTCGTTCTGGCCACGATTTTCGAGATACCGGCATTGTGGGCAATGCCCACCACCAAGGAAACGTCTTTGTAGGCTTCTGGAGCCTCCTCGGCAAGTCCAGAGAGGCTGCCGGCACGCACCGTTATGCCGCGTGACTGCAGCGACTCAAGTACATCTCTTCCGCTTTGATGCCTCTTCGCTGCGGACCGGCTCTGCAATCTGCCGGCACCGTGGCAGGTGGAGCCGAACGTCTCCTTCATCGCCTGCTCCGTCCCGACCAGCACGTAGGAAAACCGCCCCATATCTCCGGGAATGAGCACCGGCTGACCGATCTGAGCATATTTCTTGGGTACGTCGGGATGGCCGGCGGGAAAAGCCCGCGTAGCACCCTTGCGGTGCACACATAGCTTCAGCTTCTGACCATTGACCACGTATTCCTCTATCTTGGCGATATTGTGGGCGACGTCGTAGATAAGCTCCAGGCCGGCATCGGCTTCTTTTATTCCCAGCACCTGGCAGAACGACTCCCTCACCCAGTGGGCGATGCACTGTCGGTTGGCCCAGGCGTAGTTGGCAGCACAGCGCATTGCGGCCAGATATGCCTGGCCCTCCGGGGATTTGACCGGGCTGCAGGCGAGCTGGCGGTCGGGGAGGTCGATGTCGTATCTGGTCATTGCCCTGACCATCTCCTTGATGTAGTCATCGGCTACCTGGTGGCCCAGACCGCGCGAGCCGCAGTGAACGTAAAGCATCACCTGGTCGACCTCGTTGATGCCCATGGCCCCGGCAATGTCCGGCTCGTAAATCTGGTCAACCAGTGCCACCTCAAGGAAGTGGTTGCCCGAGCCCAGTGTGCCCAGCTGTGGAGTGCCGCGCTCCTTGGCTCGCCCGCTGACCTTGGACGGGTCGGCCCCGGCCATCTCGCCGTTTTCCTCGGTGCTCTCCAGGTCTTCCGGCCTACCGTACCCGTGTTCCACCGCCCAGCGAGAGCCTTTTCTCAAAACATCATTTATCTCTCCGCCCTTCAGCCTGATTTTACCCTTGGAGCCAACGCCTGAGGGCACGCTGTTGTACAGGGCGTCCATAAGTTGCTTCATTTTCGGGATGACGTCACCCTTCATCAGATTCGTGCGCAGCAGGCGTACGCCGCAGTTGATGTCAAAGCCAACGCCTCCCGGCGAAATCACGCCATCATCCACCCTCATTGCCGCCACTCCGCCGATGGGAAAGCCGTAGCCCCAGTGGATATCGGGCATGGCCAGCGAGTAGTCCACAATGCCGGGCAGGAAGGCGACGTTGACCACCTGCTCCAAGGCCTGTTCCTGGCGAATTTGCTTTACCATATCGGCGTCAGCGTAGATAATGCCGGGCACACGCATGCCCTGCTTGTAGCTTCTCGGTATTCGCCAGCGATAGTCATCGATTTTTTCCAGCGGTCCATTCCACGGCGCCATCCTGTCACCTCCTACACGTCCAGGATAACCTGTACCTGATTCTTCTCCCGGTCAACCTTCAGCATGTGATAGGTAGCCGACTTCACCCCCGTCTTCAAGCGATGGCGGGAAGGGTCGTACTTTTCACCGTAGCAGATTGCCGTCAAGACAGAACCATCAAAACGTTCGATATCAAACCGCTTCAGCAGCAGCATCTCGACGTCGAATATATAGAGTAAATAGTTGAGCCACTCGAAGAGCAGGGTTTCCGTGTCTTCTTCTTTAAGCTCTACCTGACAGGACTCTCTTTCCTGTACCCTGCCGAGGTCGGCGATAATGGAGAATAGGCCATAGGCAGCGTTGGCAAACGCCTCAGCCAGGTCATGCCCGTAGGCGACCAGTCCCATGTCAGCCGTGTGCTCGATAAGCTCGAATCGTTTCATTTTTACTTTCCGTACAACTAATATTATATCGCATAGTGGCAGCTATAAAATAGGGGAGGTTTTCTTGAATAAAAGCTGAATCCCCTGTATCATTAATTAACATGGCGTCGATTTTGACAAAGGAGCACAATGGCTTTACATAACTACGATGTAAAAGACCAGTCGCTGGCCGAGGCAGGCCGACGGCGCATCGAATGGGCCTTTCGGGAGATGCCGGTAGTGAGGCTTATAGGAGAGCGGTTTGCCAAAGAGAAGCCGCTGAAAGGACTGCGGATTTCAGCCTGTCTCCACGTCACCACCGAGACGGCCAACCTGGCGCTGACATTGAAGGCGGGAGGTGCCGACCTTATTCTCTGCGCCTCCAATCCCCTGAGCACGCAGGATGACGTGGCGGCGGCGCTGGTAGAGTATGATATTCCGACCAATGCCATCAAGGGTGAAGACGAGACGACCTATTACAAGCACATCAATACCGCCATAGACCATAAACCTCAGCTCACCGTGGACGACGGTGCCGACCTGGTGACCACGCTGCATACCAAAAGACAGGAGATGATGGATAACGTCATTGGCGGGACCGAGGAGACGACCACCGGCGTGGTCCGGCTGCGAAGTATGGCCGGTGCCGGAAAGCTGAAGTATCCCATTATCGCGGTGAACGATGCGCAGACCAAGTACCTCTTTGACAATCGCTACGGGACCGGGCAGAGCACCATCGATGGAATTACCCGTGCTACCAATATCTTGTGGGCGGGGAAAAAGGTGGTCGTCTGCGGCTACGGGTGGTGCGGCCACGGCGTGGCCATGCGGGCCGAGGGCCTGGGTGCTCATGTCATCATTGTTGAGGTAGAGCCGGTGCGGGCACTGGAGGCGGTGATGGACGGGTTCCAGGTCATGCCCCTTATGGAAGCAGCCAGAATCGGTGACATTTTCGTCACCACTACGGGCGACAAGAACGTCATTGACCGGGTACACTTTGAGGCCATGAAGGACGGCGCCATTCTGGCCAACAGCGGACACTTCAATGTGGAAATAAATATCCCGGCTCTCCAGAGCATGGCAAAAAGCACGCGGAAAATACGTGACTTCGTTGATGAGTACTCGCTGACAGACGGACGCAGCCTGTATCTGCTGGGGGAAGGGAGACTGATAAACCTGGCCGCAGCGGAAGGCCATCCGGCCAGCGTCATGGATATGAGTTTTGCCAATCAGGCGCTGTGCCTTGAATATCTGGCCAAGAATGATGGCAAGCTGGAGACCAGCGTCCACCCAGTGCCGGAGGATATTGACCGGCAGGTTGCCAGGTTGAAACTCACCGCGATGGGCGTTGAGATTGACAGCCTGACCGAGGAGCAGAGGAAATATCTGGCGGGCTGGGAAGAGGGAACATAGAATCTTGGAGTTATTCAAATGGAGGCCAAAATGACCAGTAGTTTTGCGAGCTCATCCAGTTACTTGATGACATCCGAGTCAGTGGCAGAAGGACACCCGGATAAGATTTGCGACCAGATATCGGATGCCATACTGGATGCAATAATGAAGCAAGACCCATATGGTCGGGTAGCGTGTGAAACAGCGGTGACCAACGGTCTGGTCATTGTCATGGGGGAGATAACCACCGACTGCTACGTGGAGGTACCGCAGATAGTGCGGCAGGTGGTTCGAGATATCGGGTATGTCCGCCCCGAATACGGATTTGATTTCCAGTCATGCGGCGTGATGGTTTCCATCAATGAGCAGTCGGCGGACATAGCGCTGGGTGTGGATAAGTCGCTGGAGGCCAAGACCGAGAAATCAGCCACCGAAATGGACGAAATCGGGGCCGGCGACCAGGGAATGATGGTTGGATTCGCCTGCAACGAGACCCCGGAACTGATGCCACTGCCGATTTCTCTGTCGCACAAGCTGTGCCGACAACTGGCCGAGGTGAGGAGGAAGGGGACATTGCCGTACCTCCGCCCCGATGGCAAGTCGCAGGTTACCGTGGAGTACAGTAACGGGAAGCCAGTTCGGGTGACCAATGTGGTCATCGGTGCCCAGCACGACCCCGACCCGTCCCACGATAAAATTCAGCAGGATATTATTGAGCACGTGGTCAGGAAAGTCATCCCGCCATCGCTTCTGGACAAGGAAACGCAGTACTACGTCAATGCCACCGGCCGGTTTGTCATCGGCGGGCCGGTATCTGACACCGGCTTTACCGGTCGGAAGATACTGGTCGATACCTACGGCGGCATTGCCCGGCACGGCGGCGGTGCCTTTTCCGGCAAGGACCCGACCAAGGTTGACCGTTCGGCGGCGTATGCCGCGCGCTACGTGGCCAAGAATCTGGTTGCGGCGGGGCTGGCGGAGCGATTGGAAATTCAGGTCTCCTACGTCATCGGCGTTGCCCACCCGCTCTCCATTTCCATCGAGACCTTCGGCACGGGCAAGGTCAGCAATGAGGTGCTTCTTGGGCTGGTAAACAAACATTTTGACCTGCGGCCGGGCGCCATCATCCGGTATTTAAACCTGCGCCGCCCCATTTACCGCCAGACCGCCTGCTACGGGCACTTCGGCCGGGACGACATTGACCTATCCTGGGAGAAGACGGACAAGGCAGATATGCTGAGAAAAGAGGTACTGGGGTAGAGGATAAATTTCTTAAGAAGGTTAGAGGGGTCGAATAGTGTGTTGGCGGAAACCTAAAAAAGTCATCAAGTTAAAGTCACCGATTTCCTTAGCAAATAAGGATGATGAACATAAGGGTTGGATAAGAGTTTCGGAAAACTTGCGTAAAGGTATTCGGAATGGAGCCTATGTCAAGATTGAGGCATACAAAAGGAAAGCATATTGTCAGATTCGGGGTACACCAAAGAAAGAGGGGCGCATAGAAATCAACGAATGGTACAGAAATGCTCTTGGTTGGACTGACCCGCCAGAGGGAATCGAGTTGATTATAAAAGAGGTCGGACTCTCTGGAAGACTTCACGCATTTTCATCTCATCCAGATGATATTGTGCGTATAGGTGTAGGACTTGGAATAATCAGCGTGGGTTTAGGTTTATTAAGCGTAGTTATGGCTTCCCTTCCGCCAAGCATTCGACTTATGGCTAGCGGTAACTTATCTGATTCTGCCTGGGGTATGGCAGGTCTTATCTTAGGATTGATTCTTACACCACTAGTTGTATTTCTGTTATGCCAAGGAGTTTCGATATTTGTTCAGAGACTCCCTAAGCCACTCAATTGAGAAAAAATTAAGAGGTTCTAAAGGGGCGAAGCCCCCCTTTTATAACCCTTCCTTCCTCCCTGATAGGAGGGAAGGACAAAGGGGGAAGGTCACCTAATAAAATAATGTTGGGTGAAGAGAAATGATAGTTGAAATGCAGAGGGGGGTTGATGTCCAGCAGGTTGACAGCGTCGTGCAGCGCGCCAAATCGCTCGGCTTCCAGGTACAGTTGAACCTTGGCACGGACAAGGTAGTCATCGCCATCCTAGGCAGCAATACCGGGCAGGTGCCTACGGATACTTTTGCCGTACTTCCCGGTGTGGAAAGCGTCACCCGTATTATGAAGCCGTATAAGCTGGCTTCCCGCGAGTTCAAGAGTGAAGACAGCGTGGTAAACGTGGGCAAGGTGCAGATCGGCGGGAAGCATGTCGTGGTCATGGCCGGCCCCTGTGCGGTGGAGAATGAAGAGCGGCTTATGGAAGTGGCCAAGGCAGTGAAAGAAGCGGGAGCAGCAGTGCTGCGCGGTGGAGCCTATAAACCGCGTTCCTCTCCGTTCAGTTTTCAGGGATTGGAGGAGGCGGGGTTGGAACTGCTGGCCAAAGCGAGAGAGACCTTCAGCTTACCGGTAATAACCGAAGTCGTTGACCCGCACGACGTTGAGCTTGTAATCAAATCAGCGGATATTCTTCAGGTTGGTGCTCGCAACATGCAGAACTTCGCCCTGCTAACCGAGGTGGGGAAAAGCCAGCGGCCGGTCATGCTCAAGCGCGGCTTTTCCAGCACCATCACGGAATGGCTGACCGCCGCCGATTATCTGCTGGCCGAGGGAAATAACCAGGTCATTCTCTGCGAGCGCGGCATCAGGACATTCGAGGACAGTGTCCGCTTTTCGCTGGATATCTCCTCCGTGCCGGTGGTAAAGAAGTTCAGTCACCTGCCGTTGATTGTCGACCCAAGCCATGCGGCAGGGCACTACTCGCTGGTGCCGGCAATCGCCAAAGCCGCCGTAGCGGCCGGGGCTGATGGAATCCTTATTGAAGTCCACCCCAACCCGAAGGAAGCGCTGGTGGACGGCCTGCAATCGCTGACCATATCCGACTTCACCCGGCTGATGACAGAGTTGAAAGCAATTGCCAAATCGATTGGCAGATATATATAATGGCACCTACTTATCTATGATGGAAAAGGTCATCGTATCCTGGAGCGGGGGTAAAGACAGCGCCCTCAGCCTTTATGAGATTCAGCGAGACGGCAACTATCAGGTCGTGTCTTTGCTCACCTCGATAAGCGAGCCTCACGACCGGGTGAGCATGCATGGCGTGCGCCGCACGCTGCTGGAACAGCAGTCGCGGGCGCTGGGACTACCCTTAATAAAGATACCGATACCCAGGGAATGCTCGGAAGAGGAATATGAGTCCCGTTTGATGGATGTCCTTGGCAAGGTGAAATCAGACGGCATAAATCACGTGGTTTTCGGGGATATCTTCCTGGAGTGGATCAAGGAGTACCGGGAAAAGAACCTGTCCAGATTAGGGATGACTCCCATCTTGCCCATCTGGGGACGTGAAACTCTAGAGCTTACCCGTTCCTTTATCTCCCTGGGTTTCAAAGCGGTGATTACCTGCGTTAATACCAAATTAATGCCCAGGAGTTTTTTAGGTAAAGTGCTTGATGAGAATTTCCTGTCCGAGCTGCCGCCAGGCGTTGACCCCGCGGGTGAAAACGGTGAGTTCCACTCCTTCGTCTTCGCCGGGCCGATATTCAGGCAGAGTATCCCGTTCGCCCTGGGCAGAACCGTCACCAGGGACTCATACTATTTCCGTGATCTGTTACCCAGTGAAGGGAGTGCTGATGAAAAACGTCATTAAATTCGGTACCGATGGCTGGCGAGCCATAATCGCCATGGATTTTACCTTTGACAATGTACGGGTCTGCGCGCAGGGGGTCGTTGACTACCTGAAACAGGCGGGGATGACCAAACAGGGATTGATTATCGGCTATGACACCCGTTTTGCTTCCGAGGACTTTGCCGCCGCCGCCGCCGAGGTGACCGCCGCGAGCGGAGTCAGGACCTACCTGTGTGATAGGGCAACGCCAACGCCCGTCGTCAGTTACGGTGTGCTGGCCAGAAAGGCAGCCGGTGCCATCATTATCACCGCCAGCCACAATCCCGGCATCTGGAACGGTTTCAAATATAAAGACTGGCACGGAGCCAGTGCACCGGATGATATTACCGCTGAAATAATAAAGGCAATCGATCGGATACTGGCTGAAGGACAGCCGGCACGGATGCCACTGGAAAAGGCTGTGGAAGAGGGGCTGGTGGAACACATTGACCTGGCACCTGTTTATCTCAAACAGGTGGCGAAGCTTGTAGACTTAAATGCAATACGCAAAGCTGGACTTGACATAATAATAGATTCCATGTACGGTGCCGGTATAGGTTATTTGAAAAGTATGCTGCAGGGTGGCGATACCAAGGTAACCGAGATAAACGGTGAACGCAATCCGCTTTTCCCAGGTATGGTGCGACCCGAGCCGATTGCCCTCAACCTGAAGAGGTTATCGGCGCTGGTCAGGGAGCAGGGGGCCAGCATTGGCCTGGCGACAGATGGCGATGCCGACCGCGTAGGCATAATAGATGAAAATGGCAGCTTCATCACCCAGCTACAGACTTTCGCCATGCTCTGCCTCTACCTTCTGGAGGCACGTGGGGAGAGGGGACCGCTGGTGAAAACACTGACCAGCTCCAGCATGATTGACCGGTTGGGCGAGCTGTACAACGTACCGGTATTTGAGACGACGGTGGGCTTCAAGTATGTGGCCCCGATAATGAACGCCGAGAACGCGCTGATTGGCGGGGAGGAAAGTGGTGGCTACGGTTTCCGCGGCCACGTTGCCGAGCGTGACGGCATCCTGGCGAGCCTCTATTTTCTCGATTTCATGATGAAGACGGGTAAAACGCCTTCAGAGCTTCTGTCCTATCTCTATGACAGGGTCGGACCGCACTATTACCATCGGATAGATGCTGAGTTTCCGGAAGCGGAACGCAATACAATCATCAATCGACTGCGCGACAATCCGCCGGACTTAATTGAAGGGGTAAAAGTTAACAAAATCGATACTGCCGATGGCTTCCGGTATATCCTGGCGGATAACAGCTGGCTGCTGATAAGGTTTTCCGGCACGGAGCCGGTGCTCCGCATCTACGCAGAGAGCAGCTCTGACGCCAAAGTGGAAAGGCTGCTGGAATCCGGGAAGAAACTGGCCGGAATCAGACAGAAATAGGCTTAATATTTTCAAACAATTTATTAGAGACAAAAAAGAGAGGGGCGGAAGCCCCTCTCTCATATTTCACCATAATGATTGTTAAGGCTTAACGCTTGGTGTACTGAGGTGCTTTGCGCGCTCGCCTGAGCCCGGGTTTCTTTCGCTCTTTCACCCGCGGGTCGCGGGTAAGCAGACCGTTCTGGCGCAGTATGGGCTTGAGGCTCCCGTCCGCCTCCACAAGAGCGCGGGCAATACCGAGTGAGATGGCGCCGCTCTGGCCGGTAATGCCGCCGCCATTCACCTTGACCATGGCGTTGTAATTGCCCAGGCTTTCCGTGACCAGAAGAGGCTGCAGTATCGCGCGGCGGTGCTCCAGGCTGGGGAACAATTCCTCATAGGGCACACCATTGATGATTATGGCGCCGTTGCCGGGCATAATCCTTACCTGAGCTACAGATGTCTTTCTCCGTCCGGTACCGTGAAAATAGGATTGTTTTGTTGCCATTTAGCTTACCCTCTGTTCTTCTGTCTTTGGCTTGGTGCCTGATGATTGTGCTACCTGCGCGAGATGCGGGTGCGTATCACCGGTATAAACCCTGAGTTTCTTCCGTATCTCGGCACCCAGTCGCGTATGTGGCAGCATACCCCTGATGGCGTGCTCGACGACCCGCGTTGGGTTATCCTGCATCATTTTTTCCAGTGATATGCTTTTGAATCCTCCCGGATAGCCGGAATGCCGGTAGTAGTGCTTCTGCTTCAGCTTATTGCCCGTAACCTGTACTTTTTCGGCATTGATTACGATAACGTGGTCGCCGGTATCCAGATTGTAGCTGAAAGTTGGCTTGTGTTTACCCATGAGCAGGCCGGCGGCTTCCGTGGCCAGCTTGCCCAGTGTCCTGCCTGAAGCATCAATCACGTGCCACTTTCGCTCAACGTCCTTTATTTTGGTGCTGTAGGTTTTCAATTGCGCAGTTCCTCCCGGGAATGTGGATAATTCACTCGCATCAGGCATAACCCTTGGGCAGGCGCAGTTGGGCCTGCCAGCCCGGGTGTCCTTGCTTCTAATATACTACGAAATTCGTCAGCTGTCATCTTACCCAGACCCACCCTGATGAGCGCCCCAACGGTATTCCGTACCTGGTGGGGCAGAAAAGAATTGGCGATTATGCGAAAAGTAATCAGGTCGCCATCCTTTATCACATCGGCCTGGTGGACACGGCGCACCGTGCTCTTTATACGGCTTTCCAGAGCCGTGGCGAATGAGGCGAAATCATGCTCACCGGCGAGACACTGACAGGCTTTATTCATCGCCGCTATATCCAGTTTGCCCGGAACATGGTGGGCAAAGCGATGCCGGATAGGGGAGCGGGCGGTTCGATTCAATATAATGTAATGGTATTCTCGACTTACCGCATTACGACGAACGTTGAATACATCATTGACCCGGAAAGCGTCCCTCACCGCAATATCATCGGGCAGATAGTGATTCAAGCCGCCGATAAACGCGTGTTCCGGCAGCGATGAGGTGGTGCGTAAGCTCACCACCTGCTCCTGGGCGTGAACGCCGGTGTCAGTGCGACTTGCCGCCAGCACGCGAACTCTTTCTCCGGTCAGCTTCAATAATGCCGACTCAACCTCGCCCTGAACGGTGGGTTGACTGACCTGCAGTTGAAAACCGTGGTAGTTTGTGCCGTCATATTCCATAATCAGTACCATCTTGGTGTGCTCTGCCAAGCTGACAACCTCTTCTTGCTGTAATAATGATGGTGGTTACTCGACCAGTGAAAGCTGCACCATGGGTGCACTGTCTCCCAGTCTGGGACCAAGCTTCACAATGCGAGTGTAACCGCCGTGTCGCTCGGCGTATCTTGTGGCCAGCTCGGAAAAAACCTTGTCCGCCACATTCTTGTCATAAATAAATGACAGTGCCTGCCGAAATGCACTCAGGCCGCCTTCCTTGCCAAGAGTGACCATTTTTTCGGCGAGGCTACGTACTTCCTTCGCCTTGGGCTCGGTAGTAACGATTTTCTCGTATCTCAGCAGGTCGGTCACGAGATTGCGGTACAATGCTTTACGGTGACTGGTCGTCCTGCCTAATTTTCTTCCCGCTACGTTATGCCTCATCTTCTGCTTCTCCGGATTGCGACTCGCTTTCTTCTGACATATCTATGGCCGTGTCTGTCTCTTCTGGTGATGCGTCTTCTGGCGGCGTTTCTTCTTTTGCGCCAACCTGTGACGAGAGGGACAGCCCCAGTTCCTTCAGTTTATCCCCTATCTCATTAAACGATTTCTGGCCGAAGTTGCGCAGCTGGAGTAAATCCTTTGCTTTTTTACTGATAAGTTCGCCAACCGTGGCGATGCCGCCGCGCCTGAGGCAGTTCATCGTCCGCACCGAGAGGTCCAGCTGTTCCACGGGCATATTGTATTTCTCATCGGGTATGGAGAGACGGATAAGCTGCTCTTCAGCTTTCATCTGGGATACCTTGATGTACTCAACAAACGGGCTGAGCTGCTCGATAAGTATGCTGGCCGCGCGGCTGATGGCATCAACTGGAGTTGTAGTGCCATCGGTCCATACTTCCAGAACCAGCCGCTCGTGGCTGGTCTCACGCCCCACGTGAACTGGCTCGGTGGTGAAATTGGCCTTGCGTGTCGGAGAGAAGATGGCATCAACGGGAATTGTCCCCACCGGCATACTATCATTTGACTCAGCGGTCCGATAACCCTCGCCCAGTTCGATATCAAACTCAATATAGAGCTTGGCTTCCGGTGAATCAAGCGTGATCAGATTAATTTCCGGATTGGAGATTTCAAAGTCGGTTGATGGTTTGATATCCGCAGCACAAACTTGACCCTCACCCTGTATATCGAGGACCAGTTTACCGGGCTGGCCGGAAAGCGGCTTTATCCGTATCGCCTTGACGTTGAGTAAAAATTCGGTGACATCTTCCTTGGCGTGAGGAATGGCGGTGAATTCATGCCTGATGCCTTCGATCCTGACCTGCGTTACTGCCGCACCAGGGAGGTAACCCAGCAATATACGACGCAGGGCATTGCCGAGTGTAACGCCAAAACCGCGTTCCAGCGGCTCGGCGGTAAACCGGCCGTAGTTGTCCTTACTCTCTCTGCAATCGATTTTCGGAATTATCAGACGAGACAAAAGTCTCTACCTCCTTACTCTTTATCGCGAGTAGTGTTCCACGATTGTTTTGCCGTCAAACGTGGCTTCTATGTCTTCTGGTGTGGGCAGAGAAACCACCTGCCCCACCAGCTTTTTCTTATCCAGACTCAACCATTCTGGCACTGTCTTGGATTCAATGGTCTGCGCAAGCTGTTTGTAATATTCCGACTTGGCACTTTCTTTCCGCCAGCTAATCGTGTCCCCCTCCTTGACCAGTGCCGAAGGGATATCGGTCCGCCGATCGTTGAGCGTAATATGCCCGTGGCAGACCAGCTGGCGCGCCTGATTACGTGAGTCAGAGAAACCTAGGCGATAGACGATGTTGTCCAGTCGCCTCTCCAGCAGGATGAGCAGGTTATCGCCAGTAACGCCTGCCTGCCTTCCCGCTTCGGTAAAGGTCCTCCGGAACTGTTTCTCCAGCATGCCGTAGCTGTAGCGGGCTTTCTGTTTCTCACGAAGCTGCATGCCGCGGTCGGATATTCTCTGCCGCCGGCGGGACTGCTGTCCCGGGGGCCTCGGCCGCTTCTCAATACTGCACTTGGGTGTAAAGCACCGATCGCCCTTCAGGAAGAGCTTTACGCCGCTGCGGCGGCACATCCGACATACTGCGCCAACGTATCTTGCCATTTTCCCTCTCTTCTACACTCTTCGTCTTTTTGGCGGGCGGCAGCCGTTATGGGGGATGGGGGTAACATCTTTAATGCCCGTAATATACAGTCCAGAACTTTGCAGCGAGCGGATGGCTGCCTCACGACCGCTACCTGGTCCCTTCACGTAGACCTCGACCTGACGCAGGCCGTGCATCATTGCCTTGCGTACCGCCTCACGAGCTGCCATCTGAGCGGCGTAGGGAGTACCCTTGCGGGAGCCTTTGAAACCGGCGGTGCCGGAACTGCCCCAGGCAATGACATTGCCCTCGGGGTCGGTGAGGGTAACAATAGTATTGTTAAAGGTGGACTGAATAAAGGCTTTCCCTGCTGGAATATTCTTCCGTTCCCGCCGTCTTGTTCTCGCTTGCTTCTTCTGTGCCATAAAAGACTCCTTGTCTTACTTATTTCTTAGCCATGCCTCGTCTCTGACCTCTGCCGGCTACTGTCTTGCGAACACCCCGCCGGGCTCGGGCATTGGTTCGGGTGCGCTGCCCCCTCGCCGGCAGGTTATAACGATGCCGGCTGCCACGGTAGCTGCCGATTTCAATGAGGCGCTTGACGTTCATCTGAACCTCGCGCCTGAGTTCGCCCTCGACCCTGTATTGCTTGTCGATAACCTCGCGGAGGCGATTTACCTCATCTTCGGTAAGTTCACTCACCTTGGTGTCCGGGTTGATGCTGGTCTGGGCCAGAATCCGGCGGCTCAGATGAGGGCCAATACCGTAAATATACTGCAGAGATACCCAGGTGTGCTTATCTCTCGGTATGTCAACTCCAGCAATTCGTGCCATTCTGCTACCTCCTTACCTCGGCTTATCCCTGGCGCTGTTTGTGCTTCGGGTTGGAACAGATAACCCTGACCACGCCGTGCCGTTTCACCACCTTGCATTTTTCACATCGTACTTTTACGGATGCTTTTACTTTCATTGTCAAATCCTTCGACTCACTTGAATCGGTATACTATCCTACCACGATTGAGGTCGTATGGAGAAAGCTCAACCAGCACCTTGTCCCCGGGCAGGACCCGGATGTAGTGCATCCGTATCTTGCCGGAGATATGGGCCAGCACAACGTGTCCATTCGCCAGCTCAACGCGAAACATGGCATTCGGTAACGCTTCCAATACCGTTCCTTCAACCTCAATTGTCTCTTTCTTAGGCATATTATTCTCTGGTAAGAACCTCCGGTCCGCCGTCAGTAATGGCAATGGTATGCTCACAATGTGCCGATAGGCTGCCATCAGCCGTAAAGACCGTCCATTGGTCGTCACCAACACGGGTGCGCCAGTCGCCTGCATTCACCATCGGTTCGAGGGCAAGGATCATTCCCTTTTTCAGCACCGGACCCGAATCGGGCAGGCCGAAATTGGGTATTTGTGGCTCTTCATGCATGTCGCGACCAATACCATGACCCGTGTATTCCCGAACTACGGAATAACCTCTGGATTCGGCGTAGTTCTGTATGGCGTAGGAGATATCTCCCAGCTTAGCTCCAGCACGGGCGGCGCTGATGCCGGTTTTCAGGGCACCTTCTGTCGTCTCAATGAGCGCTTCCGCTTTCTTGCTTATTCTGCCTACGCCAACGGTCAATGCCGCATCACCCTGAAAACCATTACAAATGGCTCCGAAATCCAAGGAAACGATGTCACCTTCACGCAGCACCCGATTTCCC
Source organism: Chloroflexota bacterium (assembly GCA_018829775.1). Taxonomy (NCBI): domain Bacteria; kingdom Bacillati; phylum Chloroflexota; species Chloroflexota bacterium. Next base: position 40,859 of record JAHJTL010000061.1, read on the forward strand.
GGAATGCCGTGCACTATTTCGTCATTTATTGAAACGCAGAGGTTGGCCGGAAAGCCACGATAGCCCTTGAATGATGATTTAGCCCCGTGGTTTTTCAGCTCTTTCTCAGCTATGGTATCCAGCTCTTTCGTTTCCATTCCCGGTCTGATTTGCTCCACTATTTTTTTTAATATCATCGCGACGATTCTGCCTGCCTGGCGCATGGCCGCGATTTCATCTTCAGTTTTGATAATAATCGTCATCGAGTGGCCAGTTTCTCTGCGGGAAGGGCGGCCACGATTCTTTGTGCCACCTCTTCCACGCTGCCTTCTCCTTCAATTTCCAGTAACTTGCCCTGACGGCGATAATAATCTATAAGTGGTGCTGTCTCGGCAAAATATACGTCAAGCCGCTTCTTTACCGTTTCCGGTTTATCATCGGGGCGCTGGTAAAGCTCACCCCCACACTTATCGCATTTTCCCGCCACTCCGGGCGGGGAGTTAACCATGTTGTACACCGCCTGGCACTGTCGGCAGAGCCAGCGGCCGCTCAGTCTGCGAATCAGTTCCTCTTCGGAGACGCTGATGGAAACCACTTTATCAATTGCTTTACCCTGCTCACGCAAGGCGCTGTCCAGCGCTTCCGCCTGCGGCAAGTTGCGGGGAAAACCATCCAGGATTATCCCCTTCTCGCAGTCAGGAGCGGACAGCCGTTCCATGACCATCTGTATGGTTATCTCGTCGGGAACCAGTACCCCCTTTTCCATATAGGCTTTTGCCTTTTTCCCCAGCTCCGTTCCCTGCTCCAGCGCCTGCCGGAACAGGTCGCCGGACGAGATATGAACCAGGTTTAATTTCCGGGCAACCATCGAGGCCTGCGTTCCCTTGCCGGCCCCGGGTGCTCCCATAAAAATTATATTATACAACTTTATACCTACCTGATAAAGCCTTCATATCTGCGCATCACGAGCTGTGCTTCAAGCTGTTTCATGGTGTCCAGCACCACGCCCACCATAATGAGAAGCCCCAGGCTGGAGAGCTGTATGACCTGGACATCGGTTATATGCCGGGCAGCGAAAGGCATGACCGCAATGCAGGCAAGGAAAAGAGCCCCGCCCCAGGTGATGCGGTTGATGACACCGTTAAGGTAGCTCTGAGTGTTTTTTCCCGGTCGGATGCCGGGTACAAATCCTCCCTGACGCTGCAGGACTCCCGGCAGGTCCTGCTGCTGGTAAATCACCATGGTGTAGAAGAAGGCGAAGGCCATCGCCATGGCGAAGTAAAGACCCCAGTAGAACAGCCCCAGGGGCAGGGCAGCATTCGGGTTGAACAGTCTCATAACCCAGTCGGCGAAATTTGGCTCGACCGGGTTGGAAAAGTAGCTGGCAACGATGCCCGGAAAGAGGACGATTGACATGGCGAAGATGAGTGGTATCATGCCAGCCGCGTTCACCCGGAGCGGAATGTGCGTCGTTCCGGATTGACGGTACATACGTCCGCTGCGAAAAACGCTCTTGGCGTACTGCACCGGAATGCGGCGGTGCGCCTCGGTGAAGATGACGATAACCATAATGGTGAGGACCACGATAATCAAATAGGCCGACAGACCGGCAAAGTTCTCCCTGGCCAGGAAGCCCTGGCCAATCATTTCCGGCAGCTGTGACACGATGCCGCCAAAAATAATGATTGATATACCGTTGCCAATGCCGTATTCCGTAATCAGCTCACCGAGCCATACCAGGAATATGGTACCGGCCACCATAGACAGCACCATCGACACCATGGGCAGCGGTGCGGCGCTGGAGAGCACTCCCTCGCGCTGCAGGTAGACGAGCTGTCCGTAACCCTGCACTGAGGCCAACGGTACCACCATCCAGTGGGTGATGAGATTGATTTTGTTTCTACCGGATTCTCCCTCGCGGGAAAGGGCATTGAGGCGGGGGATTACCGGCACCAGAAGCATCATGATAATCGAGGCGGTAATGTACGGATAAACACCCATCGCCGCCACGCTGAGCCGTCGCAAGGCGCCACCGCTGAACATGTCCAGCATACCGAGCAGGGCATTGCGTTCAAACAGCGACTGCAGGGCGCTCTGGTCCACGCCGGGGAGGGGCACGTGAGCGATAAAGCGGAAGATGACCAGAATGCCGATGGTGATAAGGATGCGGCGCCTCAGGTCCGGCAGGCTGAAGGCATCCAGCATTGCCTGGAGCAGGCGCGGCCTACTTGGTCTGGGCCGCATACTCCACCTCCTCGGCTTTTCCGCCGGCAGCCTCTATCTTGGCTTTCGCGGCCGTGGAAAACCTGTTTGCCTTCACAATAACGGCGTGACTGACCTCACCATTGGCCAGGATTTTCACCGGGTGCTTTAACGTCTTCACCAGACCGGCAGCATGAAGCTTTTCAGGGGTAACCTCGCTGCCTTCCTCAAAAATATTCAGCTTATCCAGATTAACGATGCTGTACTCTTTGCGGAAAATGTTGACGAAACCGCGCTTCTGGGGCAGGCGTTTGATCAGTGGCAACTGCCCGCCTTCGAAGCCCGGGCGCATCTTATTGCCACTGCGGGACTTCTGTCCTTTCAGGCCACGTCCGGCATAAGTGCCGTGGCCACTGGCATTACCACGCCCTATCCTCTTTCGCGCTCTCTTGGAACCCGGCGGTGGCGCGATGTTATCTTGCCTCACTTGCTTCCTCCACCTTGACGAGATGTCTTACCTTATTTATCATACCCCGCAGGGACATAGAATCCTCATGAACGACGCTCTGGTTGAGCCGGTGGAAACCGAGCGTAACCAGCGTACGTCGCTGAGATTCATTATAGCCGATAGCGCTTTTCACCCAGGTAATGCGCAGCTTAGCCACCTGTTTCCGCCTCCCCTTCACCGACCGTTGCCTTGCGTCGGGCAACTTCATCTTTCGGGTTCCTGAGCTGACTCAGGCCGAGTATCGTTGCCTTGGCCACGTTTACATGATTGTCGCTGCCCAGGGACTTGGTCAAGATGTCTTTAATGCCGCAGGCCTCAAGCACGGCACGAACGCTGCCGCCGGCAATCACACCGGTGCCCGGAGCGGCTGGTTTGAGCATCACCCTGGCAGCGCCATACTCGGCGATTGTTTCATGCGGTATGGTACCCCCTTCCATGGGTACCCTGATCAGGTTCTTCTTCGCCGAAGCGCCGCCCTTGTTTATCGCTGCGGGTACCTCATTGGCCTTGCCGATTCCCAGCCCAACGTGACCGTTACCGTCGCCGGTGACCACCAGTGCGCTGAACCTGAGGCGTTTGCCCCCCTTCATCACCTTGGCCACCCGATTAATATACATAAGGCGGTCATTCAAGACCAGGTCAGTAGTGTCCAGTCTGCTCATCGTTTGAATAAGTTTTTCGGCCATTTCTATAATTCCTTTAAAATTTCAAACCACTTTGCCGGGCTGCCTCAGCCAGGGTTTTAATCCGCCCGTGGTACTTATAGCCACCACGGTCGAAGGCAACCTCTTTGATACCCTGGCTTAAAGCTTTCTTGGCGATGGCGGTGCCAACCAGTTCCGCCTGGCCTGCTTTTGTTTTGCCATCCAGCTGAGCCTTGGTTTCCGGGTCGAGAGTTGAGGCGGCAACCAGCGTATGCCCTTTGGTGTCATCGATGACCTGTACGTAAATATGGTTCAGGCTGCGGAACACGCACAGGCGGGGCTTGCTCGTTGTGCCCTTTATTTGCATCCTCACCCTTTTGTGGCGCTTGTGTCTTGCTATTCTCGGCGTTGTTTTGGTCATGGCTACTTCTTCCCGACAACCTTGCCGGCCTTACCCGGCTTGAGGCGGACTATTTCTCCGGCATATCTGATTCCTTTGCCTTTATAGGCATCAGGAGGGCGAACTTTGCGAATTCTGGCCGCCATCTCACCAACCGCTTCCCTGTCGATTCCGGTGACCCTGATACGGTTGTTACCTTCCACGGATAGGGTGATTCCCGGCAGCGGTTCCACTTCCACTAGATGGGAGTAGCCAACGCGGATAACCAGCTTTTCCCCGACTTTCTCTGCCCGGTAGCCCACCCCGACGATATCCAGTTGTTTTTCAAAGCCACTGCACACGCCAGTTACCATATTATTGATAAGGCTCCGTGCCAGACCATGCTGGGAACGGTGTTCCTGGTCGTCGCTGGGCCGTGCCACAGTGAGTGTGTTATCCTCCTGGGTAATGGAAATCTCCGGATTGATAGTGCGGCTAAGCTCGCCTTTCGGGCCGGTCACTTTGACCCGGTTTTCATCAATAGTTATCGTTACCCCCGAGGGTATGGCTATTGGCATCCGTCCTACTCTTGACATGCGATGTCACCCCGTTTTCTGATTACCATACAGAACAAAGTAGTTCCCCCCCGATTCCCTGGCGCCACGCCTGGTTCCCGGTTTTAACACCTTTGGAAGTGGAGACAATGGTAATGCCAAGCCCGCTAAAGACACGGGGTATTTCCTTCCCCCCGGCATAGACTCTCAGTCCGGGTTTGCTCACCCGCTTTATGCCACTGATTGCGGGCTTATTATGGTCATAATATTTCAATTGAATTTTAATCACCCGCTGCGGTTTTCCACGGACTACCTCATAATCGTTGATGAAGCCCTCTTCCTTCAGAATGCGGGCGATGGAGAGTTTCAGCCTTGACGACGGCACCAGCACCTGCTCATGTTTGGCCATCAGGGCGTTACGTATTCTGGTTAACATATCGGCAATTGGGTCAGTAACAGGCATATTATCCTCTCGATTTTTCTACCAGCTTGATTTTCTTACTCCCGGGAGCTGACCGACCAGCGCCAGTCGGCGGAAACAGATTCGGCACAGACCAAACTGGCGGATATAAGCACGCGGCCGTCCGCACAGATAGCAGCGGTTGCGCTGCTGTACTCTGAATTTACTCGGTCTACTCGCTTTTGCTATCTTTGATTTCTTTGCCATTCCTACTCCGTTCCATCCTTGGCAAAAGGCAAGCCGAGCAGCTCGAGAAGATGCCTGCCTTCCTCATCCGTCTTTGCGGTGGTGGCGACTGCTATTTCCATACCGCGCAGCTTCTCTATCTTATCGTAGTCTATTTCCGGAAACGCGATTTGCTCTTTGAGGCCAAGGGTATAATTGCCCCGTCCGTCAAATGCGTTTGGCGGAACCCCGGAAAACTCCCGCATCCGGGGCAGAACTGCGTTCATAAGCTTGTCAATAAATTCATACATCCGTTCACCGCGCAGGGTTACCTTCATACCGATGGGCATGCCTGCCCGCAGCTTGAAGTTCGCAATTGACCTCCTGGCGCGGGTGATAACCGGGTGCTGCCCGGAAATGGCGGACAGGTCAGCCTCGGCCGACTCCAGGGCTTTGGCATTCTGAATCGCCTCGCCGAGGCCGATATTAAGCACCACTTTAATCAGGCGCGGTACTTCCATTACATTTTTATATCCGTATCGCTCCATCAGGGCGGATATCACTTCTTTCCGGTATTTATCCTTCAACCGCGACATCTAGTCAATCACCTCTCTGCACTTGCGGCAGACCCTTACCTTTCTCCCATCCTCGAGGAAGGTGAAACCCACGCGTGTAGGGTGATTACATTTTCCGCACAGTAACATGACGTTGGAGACATCAATCTGTGCCTCCTGGTCAATGATACCGGCCTGCCTGACCTGCCCCCGTGCCCGGGAGTGTTTCTTGATGAAGTTAATCCCTTCCACGATTACACGGTTTTTCTTGGGATAGGCAAAACGCACTTTGCCCCTTTTCCCTCTATCCTTACCGACCATTACCTGTACTGTATCATTCTTTCTTATATTCATCAGCGTTTACCTTCAAAGTACTTCCGGCGCCAGGGAAATTATCTTGGTGAAGTCCTTGTCCCTGAGTTCCCGGGCCACCGGGCCGAAGATGCGGGTTCCCCGGGGATTGTTTTTATCGGTCAGGATTACCGCGGCGTTTTCATCGAACCTGATGTATGAGCCATCAGGACGCCGGTAGGGCTGGGCGGTACGTACTATCACCGCCCGCACCACTTCGCCCTTTTTCGTGGTGGCACCCGGAATGGCTTTTTTCACCGAGGCGACAATAATATCGCCTACCCGGGCGTACCGCCTCCTCGTGCCACCGAGCACGTTGATGCACATGATTTCCCGGGCTCCCGTGTTATCTGCGGCTCTCAATCTGGTGTATGACTGAATCATAGTCTTAAATCCTGATGGTTACGATATATCCTGCGGTTGAACCTCGGCGACCTCTCCTTTGGTGATTATCTCGGCAACGCGCCAGTGCTTGTGACGGGAAAGCGGCCGGGTCTCAATGATACTGACCACATCCCCTATCCGGCACTCATTTTTTTCATCATGCGCCTGGTATTTGGCAACCCATGTAATGGTTTTTCGGTATTTCGGAAAGCGTTTGGGTGTGTTGACGGCAACCACCACCGTCTTATCCATACGGTTGTTAACCACGCGTCCAATTCTGCTTTTACGCTTCTCTTCCATAACGCTACCTTATCCCCAGTTCTCTTTCTTTCAATATGGTTTTAATGCGGGCAATCCGCTTCTTTACCATCGGCAGCTCACGATGGTTCACCAGCTGCCTCGTTGCCAGCCGAAAACGCAGGTTAAGCAATTCCTGCTTTGATTCTTCTATTTGTTTTTTCAGGTCCTCCGTACTCAGCGCCCTGAATTCATCAATTCTAACCATTGGCCAGTTCCTTTATAACGTCATCACTAAAGGGTAGCACTTGTCTCCCGGATAACGAATTTTGTAGCAAACGGGATTTTGTGCGAGGCCAGGCGTATCGCCTCTTTGGCGGTCTTTTCGCCAACCCCCGCCAGCTCAAACAGCATTCTCCCGGGTTTAACCACGGCTACCCAGTGGTCAGGGCTGCCCTTGCCACTGCCCATACGGGTCTCCGCCGGCTTTTTGGTGACCGGCTTATCCGGAAAGACGCGTATCCATACTTTGCCGCCACGGCGCATGTATCGGGTGATAGCACGTCTGGCGGCTTCAATCTGTTCCGAGGTCATCCAGGCCGACTCCAGTGCCTGCAGGCCATAATCACCGAAGAGCGTGGTGTTACCTGCCTGGGCACTCCCCCTTCGGTGTCCCTTGTGGGATTTGCGATATTTAACCCGTTTCGGCTGTAGCATCTTTCTCCTCGTCTTCGGTTACGCTGGAAGATTCTGCCTCGGCGACAGCCTCGCTGGTTGATTTCGTCTTCCGGCTTCTTTTAACGGTCGCTTTTACAGGTTTTTCGGCGACCTTCTCTTCGGCAACCGCCTCGGCGGTTTCTGTCGAAGTGGCCTCTTCCCTTTCAGCAGGCTTCGCGGCTCTGGTCTTTCGTTTTGCCGCCGGTTTCTCTTCCGCAGTCGCTTCAACCGTCTCCACAGCCGTAGCCTCAGCCGGTTTTTCCTCTGCTGGTGCGGCCGCTTTTCGCCTTCGGGATGGTTTGGCCGGCACCTCTTCCACTTTTTCTTCAGTAACTGCCTCAGGGACTGCTTCAGCTTCTGCTTCAACAGGGGCCGCCTCAGGCGCGGCTTCCTCAATGGCTTCAGAGGTCATCTCGGCAACGGGTTCAGCCATCTCCGCTTCCGGTTTGACTTCAGTGGATGGCTCAGAAACGGCTTCGGCTTCAGTGGCCATTTCTGCGGGCGCTCCCTCTATGGCCAGCTCCTTTGGCTCAGGAAGAACCTCCCCTTTGAAAATCCATACTTTGATGCCGATTCTGCCAAAGGTGGTGTGTGCTTCAGTTAAACCGTAGTCAATGTCCGCACGCAATGTATGTAAGGGAACCCGCCCTTCGTGCATTGTCTGACGTCGCGCGATTTCGGAATCACCTAGTCGACCGGAGCAGCTGACCCTTATTCCCTTGGCGCCAGCCTGCATGGTGCGGAAAATCGCCTGCTTCATCGCTCTGCGGTAGGCGATGCGGCGCTGAATCTGCTCGGCAATCGTTCGCGCAACGAGCGCGGCATCCAGTTCCGGCTGGCGGATTTCCTGGATATTCAGGCGGACCTTTTTGCCGACGAGTTTTTCCAGGTAAGCGCTCAGCTCATCAACGCGCTGTCCACCCCGCCCGATGACGATGCCGGGGCGGGCGGTGTAGATGGTAACCGCCACGTCCTTTGCCTGCCGGGCAATCTCCACGAGGGAGATTGAGGCGTCCGCATACTTGGACTGGATCGCCTGCCGCAGCTTCAGGTCTTCCTGCAGCGACTCGGCGTAATGCTTATCGGCGTACCATTTGGCCTGCCAGCCCTGTATGATACCAATTCTAAAGCCTATCGGATGAACCTTACGACCCAATTATGCCTCCTCATCGGCAACGATAACCGTTATGTGACTGGAACCCTTCCATATGGGGCTGATTCGACCGCGCGCCCGGGGATAGAACCGTTTCATCCTTGGTGCTTCATTGGCGTAGATACTGATGATTTTCAAATCCGACGGTGTCAACTGGTAGTTATTCTCCGCACTGGCGGCGGCGGACTTTACTGTCTTTGCCACCAACCTGGCATTCGGCGATGACGCAAACCTGAGCAATGTCAGCGCTTCATCAACCGTCTTGCCCCGCACCATATCAATCAACGGCCGTACCTTACGCGCCGATATTCCCGTGTCTTTGGCAAAAGCTCGTACCTGCATTTGATACCTTACCCGTAATTGCCTATCATTTTCTCACCTGGCTTGCTCTTTCCGACCTGGAGACATGACCGCGAAAAGTCCGGGTCAGGGCGAACTCGCCAAGCTTGTGCCCTACCATATTCTCGGTGATGAAGATGGGCATGTGCCGGCGGCCATCGTGCACACCGATGGTTAGCCCCACCATCTGTGGCAGGATGGTGGATGAGCGTGACCAGGTTTTGATGACCGCTTTCTGGCCTGACTTGATGACGGCCTCAACCTTCTTCATCAACTTGGCATCGATATATGGTCCCTTTTTTACCGACCTTGACATTGTTACCTCTACTTACCGCTTCTTCGTTTTACAATTAATTTATCGGAAGCTTTTGGTTTGCGGGTACGGTAGCCGAGCGCCGGTTTACCCCATGGCGTCTTCGGCCCGGGCATCCCTATGGGGCTTCTGCCTTCACCACCGCCGTGAGGGTGGTCTCGCGGCGACATTGCCGAGCCCCTCACTGTGGGGCGCCAGCCCATCAGCCGTTTCCGCCCCGCTTTTCCAAGCTCAATATTCTGGTGGTCAACATTACCCACCTGTCCAATAGTCGCCATGCACTCGCCGCGGACGCGTCGCATTTCACCGGAAGGCATGCGCAAAAGGGCGTACTCGCCTTCCTTGACCATCAGCTGCGCTGCCGTGCCGGCGCTCCGTACCATCTGTCCTCCCTTTCCCCTCTCCATCTCAATATTATGAAGGGGGGTACCGCTTGGGATAGACTTCAGTGGCAGCGCGTTGCCCGGCTTTACTTCGGCATCTGGACCGGACATGACTGTATCATCGATGTTCAGCCCAACCGGGGCAAGGATATACCGCTTGTCTCCGTCAGCATAATAAATGAGCGCAATACGGGCGGAGCGGTTCGGGTCATACTCAATCGCTGCCACTCTGCCCGGCACGCCAGTTTTATCGCGCTTGAAGTCAATCACGCGGAGTTTCCGTTTCGCACCACCGCCCCGGTGGCGAACGCTTATTCTCCCCTGGTTGTTGCGCCCAGCCTGCTTCTTCAGCGGCGCAAGCAGCGATTTCTCCGGCTTGTCCTTGGTTATCTCTTCAAATGTCGGGCCGCTCATTCCCCGTCTGCCAGGCGAGGTTGGGCGAAATACCTTGATGGCCACTCAATATCCCCCTTTTTCCGTTCTAAACACCTTCAAAGAATTCTATTTTGTCCTCAGGTCTTAAGGTAACAATCGCTTTTTTCCAGGGTGGTATGGAGTACAGACGTCTGCCTACCTTTCTGGTCTTCCCTGTGACATTGATAATATGCACGTTAATCACTTTAACTCGAAACGCTTTTTCCACGGCCTGCTTTATCTGAGGCTTGTTCGCCTCTTTGGCCACTTCAAACGCATATTTATTCTGCACCTGCAGTATGGTATTTTTCTCCGTTATCAACGGACGTTGTAAGACATCAAACAGATGCATCTTTAACCTCTTCCACCGCTTTTTCTCCCCAGAGCTCTTCTATACGGCGTACTGCGGACACCGTCATCAATAGCACCTTGTGCGAGAGGATGTCAAGTACATTGAGCAGATTTGCCGGCATTGTCTTGATTCCCTTTATATTGCGCGCCGCTTTTATCACATGCTCCTCCGGTCCGGCCGTTACCACCAGTGCCGAGGAGTCTGCCCCTAGGGCGTTGAGCATCTGCACCATATATTTTGTCTTCGGTTCAAGCTTCAGTTCCTGTACTACTTTTAACTCTTCATCCTTCACCTTGGACGAGAGCACACATTTCAGGGCCAGACGGCGCATCTTCTTTGGCGTATCCTGGTGATAGTCCCGCGGCCTCGGCCCGAAAGTAATGCCTCCCCCCCGCCGTGTTGGTGACCGGCGACTGCCCGCCCGTGCTTGCCCGGTGCCTTTCTGGCGGAACATCTTCCGGCTGCTCCCGGCGACCTCGCTTCTGGTCTTGGTCGAGGCGGTGCCCTGACGGGCGTTCGCCAGCGTCCCGACCATCACCTGATGTACCACACCTTCGTTGAAAGGCACGGCAAAGACCTGGTCGCTGATTTCAATCTGGTCAATTACTTCGCCGGTGAGACCGTAGACTGGGACCTGCACTTCCTTACTTCCCCCTCCTTGCCTTCTTTATCAGCAACAGGCCGTTCTTGGCACCCGGTACGGCCCCCTTTATCAGCAGGAGATTGCGTTCCGGGTCGGCTTCAAACACCTCAAGGTTGCGCGCCGTCACGCGCTGGTCACCCATGTGGCCAGCCATACGCAATCCTTTAAAAACACGGCCAGGCGAGGTACCGGCGCCAATTGAACCCCGGGCGCGATGTCGGTCAGACTGACCATGCGTTTTGGGCCCGCCGGCAAAGCCATACTTTTTGACCACGCCGGCAAAGCCTTTACCTTTTGATAGACCGGTAATATCAACCAGGTCACCTGACTTAAAAAGGCTGGTGTCAATCTTCTGTCCCTCTTCAATGTCCTTGATATCATCCAGCCTGAATTCACGGAGATATTTAAAATGGCCAAGTTCCTTGAGGTGCCCGCGCTGCGATGAGTTGAGTCGTTTGACCTCACCAAAGCCGAGCTGAACGGCGTTATAACCATCTTTTTCCGTCGTTTTCACCCGTGTAACGGTGCACGGCCCGGCCTCAATGGCGGTTACCGCGGAGAGTGTGCCATTGTCACGGAACACCTGAGACATGCCCAATTTTTTACCGATAATTCCCTGTACCATCTTTTTTCACTCTTCTATAACTTGATATCTATCTCCACTCCGGAGGGCAGGTTCAGTTTGGTTAAGGCATCAATTGTCTTTGAAGTGGTCTCAACGATGTCAATGATGCGCTTGTACGTACGTATCTCAAACTGCTCCTGTGAATCTTTATCAATAAACGGGGAGCGGATTACACTGTATTTCTTGATATGTGTGGGCAAAGGTACTGGCCCAACCACCACCGCGCCGGTACGCTCCACGGCATCGACGATCTGAGCTGCCGACTGGTCAATTATCCGATAGTCAAATCCTTTTAGCTTGATGCGGATTTTCTGTTTAGGCATGTCCTCTCCCCACTGCCTGTGCAGTTATTTCTTCCGTTAGGTCGGCCGGTAATTCCCTGTATTTATAATATTCAAGCGAGTGTGTTGCTCTGCCCTGGGTGAGCGACCTCACCCTGGTGGCATAGCCGAAGGTCTCGGCCAGCGGTATCAGACACTGGATAGCGTACACATCACCCTGAGCGTCAATATGCTCAATGTGTCCCCGCTTGGCATTGAGGTCGCCAATGATGTCCCCCAGGAACTGCTCCGGTGCGACGATTTCCAGTTTCATTATAGGCTCAAGGAGAGCCGGCTTGGCTTTTCTGACCCCGTTTCTCAGCGCCAGAGAGCCGGCCATTTTGAAAGCGAGCTCGGAGGAGTCGACATCGTGGTAGCTGCCGTCATAGATGGTGGCTTTGATATCGACCACGGGATAGCCGGCGAGGACGCCGGTCTCCATTGCTTCCTTTATACCTGCCTCAACGGCAGGGATGTATTGCCTGGGGATAACGCCACCCTTGAGGGAATTAATAAACTGAAAACCACCGCTCCGACTCATGGGCTCGAGTTCCAGCCATACGTGACCGTACTGGCCGTGTCCTCCCGACTGCCGCACAAATCGGCCCTCAACCTGTATCGGTACGGTAATCGTCTCCTTGTAGGCGACCCTTGGTTTGCCTACGTTGGCGCCGACGCCGAATTCGCTTATCAGCCGGTTGACGATGACCTCAAGGTGAAGTTCGCCCATGCCGGAGATGATGGTCTGTCCCGTTTCCTCATTGTAGGTAACTTTGAAAGTGGGGTCTTCTTCGGTCAGTTTCTGCAGGGCCTGGGACATTTTATCCTGGTCGGCCCTGGTCTTGGGCTCAATGGAAATGGAGACAACCGGCTCGGGGAATCGGATTGATTCCAGCAGCACCGGCTGGGAAATATCGCAGAGGGTGTCACCGGTGAAGGTATTCTTCAAACCCAGAGTGGCGACGATGGAGCCGGTGTCAGCCTCTTCTACCTCCTCACGACGGTTGGCATGCATCAGGAGCAAGCGCCCGATGCGTTCCCGCTTGCCTGTGGTTGAGTTCCAGACCTGGCTGCCCGCTTTCATGATTCCGGAGTAAACCCTGAGATAAACAAGTCTACCGACAAACGGGTCGGAAACAACTTTGAAAGCAAGGGCGGAAAACGGGGCTTCATCGCTAGCGGGGCGGGCGACCTCTGCTTCCGAGGTAGTATCGATCGCCAGCACCGGCGGCACGTCAAGAGGGGAGGGGAGGTAGCTGATAATAGCATCAAGGAGTAGTTGTACGCCTTTATTACGCAGGGCGCTGCCGCAGAGAATGGGCACACCCTTGTTCGCCAGAGTTACTGTGCGCAGTGCCTGTCTTATCATCGATGGGCTGACCTCATGGCCCTCAAGATAGGCTTCCAGGATATGGTCGTCATGCTCGGCCAGCTTTTCAATCAGGTCATGACGGTATTCATCGCAGCGTTTCTGTTCCGATTCCGGAACGGCGGCTTCTTGTGGCTCTGAGTCGGGCTTACCGTCATAATGCCACGCCTTGTTCTCGATGAGGTCGATGACGCCTTCAAATGATTCACCGCTGCTCAGAGGAATCTGGGTGGGCAGCGGTTTCGCCTTCAGGCGTTTTTCAATCATGGAGATGGTACGTTTGAAATTGGCGCCGACGCGGTCCATCTTATTGATAAAGCAGATTCTGGGCACGCGATAACGGTTGGCCTGTCGCCAGACCGTCTCTGACTGTGCCTCGACTCCGGCCACTCCGTCAAAGACCACCACGCCGCCGTCCAGTACCCTGAGGCTGCGCTCCACCTCGGCGGTGAAGTCCACATGCCCCGGCGTATCGATGATGTTGATGCGGTGCTCATGCCAGTAGCAGGTGGTCGCGGCGGCAGTTATGGTGATGCCACGCTGGCGCTCCTGCTCCATCCAGTCCATCACGGCGGTACCGGTATCCACGTCTCCAATCTTGTAGGTACGGCCGGTGTAATACAGTATCCGCTCGGTAACGGTGGTCTTGCCGGCGTCAATATGGGCAATAATCCCTATATTTCTGATTTTTTCTAAAGAAAAACTTCTCGGCATCGCTTTTGCCTTTACTGGATTCGGGTTCTTTGTCATAATCTTCGTGTTAATGATTATTCACCTTTTACCACCGGTAGTGGGCGAAGGCGCGGTTCGCCTCGGCCATCCTGTGGGTATCTTCGCGCTTCTTAATCGTAACGCCTTCACCGCGCAGAGCATCAGACAGCTCATCAGCCAGTCTTTCCGTCATTGACTTGCCTTTTCTCGCTCTCGCTGATTTCAATAGCCAGTTCAGTGCCAGGAAGAGACCGCGGTCAGAGCGTACTTCCACAGGTACCTGGTAGGTGGCCCCGCCCACTCGGCGCGGTTTGACCTCGAGCAGCGGCGTGGCGTTTTTCACCGCCTGTTCCAGCGCCGTTATCGGGTCTTTACTTGACCGCTCTTCCAGAATATCAAGTGCCCCGTACACAATATTTTCCGCAGTCCTTTTCTTACCGCACGTCATTACCTTATTTATTAAAGTGGACACGGTTACATTATGGAACTTCGGGTCCGGAGCTAGCTCTCTTTTTTCTGGTTGGGCACGTCTTGGCATTCTATACTCCTATTTTCAGGCGATTTCCGCCTTTTCCTTTGTCATCTTGCTGCCGTATTTGCTGCGACCCTGCCGGCGGTTGGCGACGCCGCTGGTATCAAGCGCACCGCGCACGATGTGATAGCGGACACCAGGTAAATCCTTGACACGTCCGCCGCGAATCAGCACTACTGAGTGTTCCTGCAATTCATGCCCCTCACCAGGGATGTAGGCCGTTACTTCCATCTGGTTGGTCAACCTGACCCTGGCTATCTTGCGCAGCGCCGAGTTGGGCTTCTTGGGTGTCATGGTCCTGACCTGGGTACAGACGCCCCTTTTCTGCGGCGAACCCTTGCCCTCAATCATCCGGTTTTTCAGCGCATTGAAGGTAAAGCGCAGCGCCGGCGACTTGGTCTTCTTAATGACCCGCTTCCGCCCTTTATGTATTAACTGATTGACGGTTGGCAACTTTTCTCCTCCTGCCGTACAATTTAAATGGATGAGCCTTGGCTCATCCATTAATTTAGTGACGGCTTGAACCCTTCAGCTCAATCCATCAGCTATGGCTGAAATCCAAATATCCAAGAGGTAAGTCTACCATAAGTCCAGATTAATTGTCAATGGCTATAAACTGGCTCGCTGGAACTTACATTTCGCCGAGCAGGCGGCGCAGTCCTTCCCCATGCTTCCGGCACCACTGATAGATGGTCATCAGGTCCCAGCCGATGCAGAAGTGGCGGACGCCCATCTCTATGAATTCCCGGGCTTTTTCGAAATCATCCAGTTCCACACGGGGATGGACGCCCTTTTTGAGCGCAAGCTCGATTATGTCCTTTTGTTTGCGCTGTATCTCGGGGCTGTGCATCTTTCCCGCCCGGCCCGTATTGACCGAGAAATCGCACGGGCCAAACTGAATCATGTCCAGACCTTCGATTGAAAGCACCTCGTCCATCTGTTCCACCAGGCTCGCTTTTTCCACCATGACGGCAATGACTGCCTCCCGGAGCGTTCTGACCCAGGCTTCGGTGCCAATCTCCAGGACAAAGCCGGTGATACGGCGTATTACGCAACCCTGAAAGCCATCGTCTTCGGGTGTGGCGGGCCTGACCATGCGGATGCATTGCCTGACTTCATCAGCGGTGTGGCAATCGGAAAACAGGATGTTCGGAATACCGGCACCGAGGGAACGGCTGGTGATGAACAGTCGCGGGTCCTGCTCCACCTTCATCATGGATGACATATGGGGAAACAGGTCCACGGCGCGCGCGAAGTTATCAAGCTGGGGAAGGCTCCAGGTGGCATACTGTCCGCTCAGCTCGATGTAGTCAAAGAGGCCGGAGTGCCCGATCACCTCTATAATTTCGGGTGACGTGGTGATTACGTGGGTACCAATGGTTGGCTTTCCCGCATCCAGAAGCTCCCTCATTCGGTTTTTTCTCACCGTAATCTCCTTAGCGGCAGAATTACAATTGGGGACTCACCCATTTTAACAGAATTTCGCTCTGTCGTATAGTTCAGCGGCCCGGTAGGAACTCCTGACCAGAGGCGACGAGGCAACTTCAATGAATCCCAGCGCCTGGCCGATGGCTTCATACCCGGTGAATTCCTCCGGGGGGACAAAGCGAACCACGGGATGATGTTGGGGGGAGGGCTGGAGGTACTGCCCGATGGTCAGCAGGTCGCAATTTGCCTCTCTCAGGTCGCCCATCACCTCAATGACTTCCTCTCTGCTTTCGCCCAGCCCGAGCATCAGGCCGGACTTGGTGACAATCGCCGGGTTCTGCTTTTTCACCGTATAGAGCAGTTCCAGCGAGCGGGCGTAATCTGCCCCCGGCCTCACTTCGGGGTAGAGACGGGGCACTGTTTCCACGTTGTGGTTGATTACCTGCGGGCCGGATTCAACAACCACACTGACGGCCTCCTCCGAACCGCAGAAATCGGGGACGAGGACCTCAACCATGATTTCTTCCATATTCTCCCGAAGCAGGGTCACCGTTCGGGCGAACTGGGAGGCGCCGCCATCAGGCAGGTCGTCCCTGGTGACGGAGGTAATGACAACGTAGCTCAGCCCCATTTTCTTAACTGCCTCAAACAGGTGTTCCGGCTCTTCTTCATCAACGAGACCTGGATGCCCCTTATTTACCGCGCAGAAGGTGCAGCGCCGGGTACACACGTCTCCCAGAATGAGAAAGGTGGCCGTGCCCGCCGTGAAGCACTTGCCGATATTGGGGCAGAGGGCGCTCTGGCAGATGGTGTGCAACTTTAACCCGTCCAGCAGGCCATGCATGGACGACATGACACCGGGGTCGGCGAGCCTCTGCTTAAACCAGGGTGGCAGTCTTCCGCTCATAATAGTTCTCGTCGGTGTAGTCATCGGCGAATTCCAGTTCAACCTCAAAAACTTCGGCGAAGTGGGCCAGCAGACGTTCGGTTACTCCGTCCCTTGGAAGCTCATGTCCGAGGAGATGGGCTATTGAAGTCGCCGTTTTATTGGTGAAACCGCAGGGGTTTATCAGTGTAAAATGGTCGAGGTCGGTGTTCACATTGAGGGCAAAACCGTGCATGGTAATCCATTTGCGGATGCTGAGTCCGAGGGCGGCAATCTCCATATCATTCACCCAGACGCCGGCGTGGTTGTAGCCACGCCCCGATTTTATGCCGTAATCAGCCAGCGTCCTGATGAGCACTTCCTCGAGGTTGTGGACATACTGGTGGATATCACGGTTCCGCTCTCGCAAATCCAGGATGGGATAACCGACTATCTGCCCGGGACCGTGATAGGTAACATCGCCGCCGCGGTCGGTGAAGATTAAAGACACGCCCGCGCTGGCCAGTTGTGCCGGTGAAGCGAGGACGTTTTCCAGCTTGCCCAACTTGCCCACGGTGATGGTGGGCGGGTGCTCCAGGAGAAGCAGCGTATCGGCTATCTGACCTTTCAATCTCTGCTGAAGCAGTTCCTTCTGCAGTTCGAATGCCCTGTGGTATTCAATCCGTCCAAGCTGGTGTACTACGCAGATAACCCTTTGCCCCAATTTCCCTACCTGTTCTTTGATGGATAGTGTATTGTCTCGCCGGTGACATCAAGGGCGGCCTCATGCATTGCCTCGGAAAGCGAGGGGTGGGCATGAAGGGTGGCAACGATGTCCGGCACGGTGGCTTCCATCTTCATGGCCAGCGTGGCTTCGGCGATGAGCTCGGTAGCCCGCGGACCTAATATATGAATGCCCAGAATCTGACCGTACTTCGGCTCGGTGACGATTTTTATCAGGCCGCGACGCTCTCCCAGGATAGTAGCAATGCTGTTGGCCGCGAAGGGGAACCTGCCGATTTTAGCCTCATGGCCCTGCAACCTGGCTTCTTCTTCGGTGAGGCCGACGCTGGCCAGCTCCGGCAGGCTGTGCGTGAAACGTGGCACTACATTATAGTCGATTGAGGTATTTCCGCCCATAACATTCTCGGCGGCGATGATTCCCTCTTCCATGGCCACGTAGGCGAGCATGATGCCGCCGGTGGCATCGCCCGCGGCATAGATACCCGGAACGCTGGTCTCCATGCGTTCGTTGACCTGAATGGCACCCTTGTTTATCGTTATGCCAGCTTCCTCAAGCCCCAGACCATCCGTGTTCGGTCGGTACCCCACGGCAATGGCGACGGCTTCCGCCTCCAGCTTCTGCTCCGTTTTGCCATCCGAGATGAGGGCCGCTTTTCCGCCAGGGCTGTCTTCTATCTTCGATACTTTCGTACCTTCGTATAGCTGGATACCGTCATCTTTGAGTGCTTTGGCCAGTATGGCGGTAAGCTCGGCATCTTCCAGAGGCAGGATGTGGGGCAGCATCTCCACGATGCTCACCTGGCAGCCCAGCTTGGCCAGAATAGTGGCCATCTCAATGCCGATAACGCCCCCACCAATCATAATTATGCTTTTCGGTATGCTTTCCAGGTTGAGGATTTTCTCGGCGTTGATTATGCCGGAGGCACTGTCCGCGCCCGGAATAGGCAGGACCATCGGCTTGCCGCCGGTGGCCAGTATTATCTTCTGGGCCTGAATGACCTGCTTCTGCCCATCCCCGCTCTCGATTTCCACCTGTTTGGAAGGCAGTAGCCTGGCACGACCCTTGACGACCTCTATCTTGTTGCCTTTCAGCAGGCTTTCCACGCCTGACACGTGTGTCTTGATTACCGTATTCTTGCGCGCCTGCATCCTGGCCAGGTCAGCGCTGACATCTTTAGCCATGATGCCGAACTGCTCCGATTTCTTCATGGTCTCGTAGAGCTCGGCGCTGTAGAGCAGCGTTTTCGACGGCACGCAACCCCGATTGAGGCAGGTACCTCCAAGGGCATCCATCTCAATAAGGGTAGCCCTGCCGCCAAGCTGCGCGGCTCTGATGGCCGCCACATAGCCTGCGGGTCCGCCTCCTATAATGACCAGCTCTCTATCTTCCACAGAATTCCTCCGTTAAATAACGAGCAATATAGTTGATTTAACCTGAATAAATTCTAAGCTGCCAGGTCGTCAACCGCCTGCTGTACCAGCTGCAGATAGGCCAGAGATGGCCCACCGCCCATCTGCACCGCCACCCAGCCGGCTTCCATGACCTGTTCCTTGGTGGCACCGTGGGCCAGCGCGCTCTTCACGTTGGCTCCAATGCACCAGTGGCAGTGTTCGGCAACGGCGATGCCCACGGCAATGAGGTACTTGTATTTCTGGTCCAGCGCGCCCGGCGCTTTGGCGGCTTGTGTTAATGCCGCAAAGCCCTGCCTCTGCTGGGGCCACTCCTTTTGCCAGCGTGCCAGGTTTGCGTCAAATTCCTGCACGACTTCTTTCATGTTTTCCATTTTGTCCTGCCTCCTCACTATTGTATTACCTGTGCTCAGGCTAGAAGCAGTGTCGGGTTTTCCAGGGCACTGATAAGGCTCGATATGAACTTGGCCGCCACCGCGCCGTCAATGACACGGTGGTCATAGGTCAGGCTGTAGGTCATGATTGGTCGGGCAACGATTTGGCTGTCCCTGACCACGGCCCGGTCGGTAATCGCCCCGACGCGTAGAATTGCCGATTCGGGCTGGTTGATGATGGCGGTCTCGAAAGTCCAGCCGCTGCCGAGGGCGCCCAGGTTGGTCAGGGTGAAAGTGCCACCGCTGATGTCATCGCCGCTCAGTTTGTTCTCCCTTGCCTTCTCGACAAGCGTCTTTATCTCCTGGCTGATATCCACCAGCGACTTCCGGTCGGTGTGTTTCACCACCGGGACAATCAGCCCGTCTTCCAGGGCGGTCGCTACGCCGATATTGATATCTTCCCAGACTTTGATTTCGTTATCGACAATGCTGGCATTGATTCTCGGCTGGTCGCGCAGTATCCGGGCGATGGCAAAGGCGAGGATATCGGTGTAGGTAACGCGGGTGCCGAGGGTGCTTTCCTGTGCCACCAGGTTGTTGCGCAGTTTGACAATCTCGCCCATATCGATTTCACCCATCGCGGTGAGCTGGGCGGAAATGGCAAGGCTCTGGTGCATGCGCTGGGCGATGGTACCCCGCATTCCGGTGAGCGGTATGGTCTGTTTTACCCTTCGGTCTCCAACGCTTTCAGCCGGCGCCGCTGCTGCTGGCGGAGGTGCCGCGGCTGGCGCTGCCTTCTTGGCAGCAATGGCCTTTTCGATATCTTCACGGACGATTCTGCCGCCCGGACCCGTACCTGCTACCCTGGTGATATCAACGGCGTGTTCCTCAGCCAGTTTTCTGGCCACCGGCGAGACGCGGATGCGTTCTTCCCCTCCGGCTGCCGGGGCTTCTTCTGACGGTGCTGTCTCGGCCTTTGTAGTCTCAGCAGCCGCCGATTCGGCTGCCTTCCCCGCCGGTGCCTCTTTCTGTATCTTGGCTAGTTCTTCTTTGGTTTCGGCAAGCATACCGATTACCTGGCCGGCGGCAGCCTCACCCTCGTTCATCATGATATGGAGGAAGCCATTGGCTGGTGCTTCAACGTCAGTCCTGACTTTCTCCGTCTCGATAACCACCACTACCTGGCGTTCTTCTACCTGGTCTCCTTCTTTGAACTGCCATTCAATGATGGTGGCATCGGCCACTGCCATGCCAACACGCGGTATCTTGATTTCCGTAGCCATCTTTCTTCTCTCTCCTGTATTAGTTTCTGAAAAAGCCCTGTTCCACCGCCGCACGTAAGGTCTTTTCGATGTCAACCACAGGCGGGCCATCAGACTGAAGTCGGATTTTAATCTGGTCCGTATCCCTGACGGTGATCTCTCTTTCTCCATCCAGCGCGATAACTGAGGGCTTGTGCTCTACCGTCACTTCATCACCGGGTTCAAGCAGTTTCCATTCGGCGATGCCGACCTCGGAGACAACGCCGGGCAGCACGGCTGCTCTTACTTTAAGGTGGCCATTGCCAAGTCTCAGGTAGATTCCTCGAGTGTCGTCAGGGCCTACCGGGCACAGATTTCCCCCGATGGCGGTCATGCCCATATTGGTCGGTTCAGCACGGGTACAGATTATCTGCCTGACCTCCGGTAATTCCCAGATGGCCCGGGCACCGACGAATAGCTGATTTAACACTACTGCGTCAATCAGGGCCATGTCAATTTCCTGCCCGTTCCTGATGACGGCCAGGCGTTTATGGATTTTTATTATCTCTCTGTCATCGACCAGCTTCCGGGCAGTGATGCCGGCGGCAAGGCCGGCCGTAGTGGCCTCCACCATCACCGGAAAGACATTGTTGGTGCCGGTAGAAACCGGGACCAGCGGAATATCCCCGCTTTTTTTGGCCACATCACGGTTGGTGCCGTCTCCGCCCAGAGTAACAATACATCCCACATCCTGTTCGCCCATCAGTTCTGCGGCCCGGGTGGAATCCTCACTGGTATAGGTAATGGGCATGTCCATCACGCAGACCTTGGTGTTCAGTTTCTTTCCGCCGATGCCATCCAGAGCCCTCTGCCCGAGCCCGTAGTAATCGGGCATAATCAGGATTTCATCCACCCCGGTGGCGTCAATACCCATAATGATACGACGCAACTGGTTGGTCTTTTCGTTGTTGTCCATTATGCTGGCGTAGGCGACCAGCCGTCTGATATCCTTGCCGGAAGCCGGATTGGCGATTATACCTACCTTGCTCACCACAATAGCCTCACCACCGTTATCTACTTATTTAATTAAGTGGCAGTTGACGCAGCTGGGCATCGGTTTGCCTTCCAGTGCTGCAATGACGTTTTCCGCTGCCATCACGTCCATCTTCACCCGTGACAGCGCCGAAGCCCCGGCAATGTGCGGGGCGATTATGATATTGTCCAGCGTGAGCAGCGGGTCGTCGGGTTCGATTGGCTCCACTTCGGTAACGTCAATGGCAGCGGCATGTATCTTTTTGCTCTTCAGTGCGTCATACAGCGCCTTCGGGTCAACCAGTCCTCCCCGGGCGGTGTTTATCAGTATCGCCGACGGCTTCATGGCGGCCAGCTCCCTGGCGCCAATCAGGTGTCTGGTCTCGTTATTCAATGGCACATGAACGGTAACATAATCCGCCATGCCCAGCATTTGATGCAGGTCGGGGATAAATTCGGCACCGAGCTCTTTTTCACGCGGGTTGCGCACGATGTCGTAGTAGAGAATCTTCATGTCGAAACCGCGTGCCCGCCGGGCAACCTTCGAACCTATCCGACCCAAGCCGACAATACCCAGCGTCTGCTCGTAAACATCGTGGCCAAGGAACGGGCTCTCCATGGGGCCAAATCTCTGCCAGCCTCCCTTCATGGTGATATTGACCGCTTCCACGAGCTGTCGTGCCGAGGCCAGCATCAGGGCAATGGCGAAATCGGCGGTGCTATCGTCGACACCGCTCGGTGCGTTGCTCACCCGGACACCTCTCCTGGCGCATTCTTCAGCATCTATCAAGTCGAAGCCAATGGCGCGCTGCGCAATCACTTTCAGCTTTGGCGCATGGTCCAGAAACTCACCATCGACTTTGTCCTGCCAGACGACCGCGCCATCAGCATCGGCGATGTTCTGGAAAAGTTCTTCGCGGCTGGGTGCATCTTCTTTCTGCCGGGCAGTGACCTCGGCGTGCTGCTTGAGCAGGTCAACCGCTTCCGGGCTGATTTTGCGGGTAATGTGAACCTTGGGCATTATTACCTCCTGCACTCTGATATTATTTTATATGAGTTTTAGCTTATCGGCCTGTGAAATACGGGTTCTTACCCGTTGCCGAAAGCGGAATCCCGATAGCAAGGTCAGCGTCCATGAGCTTGGTTCTGCGGGCGGCGACGCCGATGGAATACATCATTCGGTTATCAACGTTGAATTCGCTGGCCGTTTTCACCGCCGAGCCCAGAGCGATGCCCAGGTCAATGCTCTGCATGTGGCACATCGGGCCGCGTGCCGTGCCGCGCTCCTTCTTTTTCGCTTTCAACATGGCGGCGCAGTCCATACCGCAGGCGCCGCAGTCCAGCGGCGATTCGACCCGTTTGGGCTCACCGGTTACGCCGATGAGCAGTATTGCGGACGATTTCCTAACATCGTCGGCATTGCGGTGGAAGAAGGCGAGCCTTTCCGGGTCATTGCGGGAGAACTCCTCCATATCTGCGGCCAGCTTCTCCAGCTCCTCCTGTTCATAAACAATCATCGTCTTGATTGAGTCCAGGCCCCGCGTTTTAGGGGAGGTGCGGGCAGCGACCGCCATCAGCCTTGCGGCGGCGAGAATTCCATCTTTTTCCGCTTCATTTGAATTTATAGGTGCCATAAGTATCTACCCCCTGAATGCTTTCAGCTCATGTTATATATAGCTATTCTGACATACAATGTAGTTATGATTTTTAAATAAAATTCCCTCTGTACAGAATATTTGAGCTAGAAAAAAGGTGTGCCTCTTCCAAACCTGTTTCACCTCTGCCACCCTTCGTCAACTGTCCCAGCTGTCCATGTCAGTAATTGCCTGGCAAAGGACTTCCACCGCACGTTCCGCGTTGCTCAGGTCGGCCACTTCGGTTGGGGAGTGGCTATATCTCCTGGCCGCCACGTACATAAATGTGGACTCAACCTCTGGATTTACCTCGTAGGCAATACTATGGTCAGACCAAATCCCCGTGTTCACATCAACGTGGAATGGAATATTCAATTTCTTGGCAGCTTCTATTAATAGCCGGTTCAAACGAGGACTGGCAAAGTTGTACGTTGCAGGGTAGGGGACAGTGGGCTGGATAAAGGAGAGCCGGCGTACGCCCAGTCCTGTGCTCATGGGGACGGTGCGCTGGATATCGGGCACGGCATCCTGAGCAAAACCGGTATCCAGGGCAATAAACCAGTCGGGGGTTATCTTTCGCAAAAAATGCCTGACCCCAAAACTGCCTATCTCCTCCTGAACCGAGCCAACGAAGTAAATATCGTGACGTGACGGTTTGGTTAGTCTGCGGGCTACGTCAACGAGAACGGCACAGCCGACCCGATCATCAATGGAAGGGCTCGCCAGTATCGTTTTCTCATCGTCAAGCCACCGGGATGGGGTAGCAAAGACTATGGGGTCACCCACCGAGACAGATTCCTGTCGGTTGCCTACGTCTATCCACAGGGTGCCCATTTCGTTGCCGCCAACGGTGCTGGTAGCGCAGACCACCCCCGGGATATCCCGCTCGGCACCCAGGATGAGCACCGGTGTGCCGGGCAGGTTGCCGAAATCAATCCAGCCTAACTTGTCAAACCAGACAAATTCATCCACCTTCTGCACCACCATGCTGACCTGGTCCATATGAGCGACCAGCGCCAGCGAGCGCTTCCCCTCAGTTCCCTTTTTCCTGGCGATGAGGTTGCCGATTTTATCAATGTAGAGTTCATCGACGTGGTCTTTGAGAAGCTCCTGGAGCCGTCTGGCTACCCGACCTTCAAAACCGGTGGGACCGGGGATTTGAATCAATTCATAAACTAGGTCACCTATCATGACAAACCTCTTTCAATAACTAAAGACAGCCACCAAAGAGCAATCATAGCATTGCTCTTTCTCACGTGTCAAACCAGCTGAAATCTTCAACAGAGGTGGAAACCGAATTTCACGTGTGGCTGTATTTATGCTATACTTGGCCTTGTGCCAGCGTAGCTCAGGGGTAGAGCAGCGGTTTCGTAATCTGTTGCCCACTCTAACAAACAATGCTTTCACGTACCAATTAGGACGTTTGTGTAAATTGAGAAAATGCTGGTTTGTGTCTAGAATACCAACTTGTGTTAACCCGTTTTATTCAGTCTATTAGCAAATTATTAGCAAAATTTTAACTAGAAATTGAGCCTGGACACTGAGCCAAAAAAGAATTTATGACCCTGGCCAAAGTGGAAATTATGAAGAAAACGTGGCCGAGGACAAAGCAGATACATATTCCTCGAAAAAATTCAATTCCTCCTAGTAAGTTAGAAAAAAGGAGACTCAGGTTATCCGTCAGGGAGTTGGAAGACTATCCGAACCCCCCTTTTTATTTTCCAAAAGTCACGAAACAAGCGTTTGTTAACTAAACTACTTATGCTTGATAAGCGTGTAACTAGAAGCCCGTTACAGCTTTTACTCACACATGGTGAGACAAGATATTCAGCCAGCTACTGAATTTTTTCTCCTTCTCGTTCCGAGATAAGCTCACTGAAGTAAGCACTGATCTTTTCTCGGTCCTAGACTTGCTTAACTATGATGTCTTTCGGAAGATAGAGAAATATGTTATGATAGCTCCCCACAAGGAGAACTCCTGTTTTCTCCCTCCTCTAGAGTTTCATTGATCGTTTTGGTTACGATTTTATCTCTTTCCTTTGTCAACTGGTTCTTACTGAGTTTATAACTGGCATAGGTGATGGTCTTCTCCGCATTCAACCTTTGGCGAGTAAGTCCAGTGATATATTCGTGCTCCTCTTTGAGGAGAGGGGCGTTCTCGGTTTTTTACCTCAGCGCCCCTTGCAATTAGGATTAGGATAATTTGGTGAGTCTTGTTCCCACGTTTTGCCCCTCCTCAATAATTCTTCTGTCCAGTGCACCATCTGCCAGCAGCCCATCCTGATATATCTTCAGGGGGGAAGAAGTATCAACAGTGACAAAATAATCCATCTATTATACTTCCCCAAAATTTAGCTACCCTCTCTTTATGTTTAACCCACCTCTTCTGTTAGATATTAGGATAATACGGATTCTGTCCAAGGCTATATCTCCAAACCAATACGATAGCCCTCGGCAATCGCATCGCGTATTGTTCTTGGCGCTATGCAATCTCCAATACAATGAGCTTCTGGCACCTTATCTTTGATGCCCTGGTAAAGCTTCTTCTCGGGGATAGCCCCTGTCGCTAGAACTACGGTGTCGGCCTCAATTGTTTTCTTCTCCCCTTCCTTGGTGGTTACCACAACGCCGTTAGATGTAACTTCGTTGTACTTAATTTCAGGAATCAAGGTAACTCCTTTTTCCAAAAGCCTACCCAAGAAGAAGGCTCTAAGGGTACGTCCTACCCCTAAAGCCATTTCGGGACTCCTTCGTGTGACGGTAACTTTCTTTCCCTTTTCGGCGAGAAACTCCGCGGTCTCGCAGCCCACCACTTCTCCTCCAATGACGATAACCCTATCACCCGTCTCAACCTTGCCTTCCAGAACATCTCCCGCTTGGACGACATGAGCTTGATCCATCCCAGGAATCTCGGGAACCAAAGGTTTCACCCCGGTGGCCAATACAACCACCTCAGGTTTAAACTCCTCAATCATAGTGGTGGTGGCCTCTTTGCCCAATTCGACCTCGACATCAAGCTTCTTCAACTGTGTCTGAAGGTATATGGTCAAGCGGGCAATCCGGTCTTTCTGCGGTGGAATCGCCGCCTGGATTAACTGTCCTCCCAGTCTGGGTTCCTTTTCCCAGAGTGTTACCTTGTGTCCTCTAAGCGCGGCTACCCTAGCGGCTTCCATGCCACCAGGACCACCGCCAACTACCAGGACTTTGCGGGGCTTCTTGGCCGGGAGGATCTTGTATTCCTCTTCCCTTCCTAGGGCAACGTTTACCTGACATCGAATGCCTACCACGGTAGGAGAGCCCACGTCATCCCGACATCCAAAGCAGACTGTGCATGGGGTAATGTCGTCTAGTCGCCCAGAGGCCACCTTGCTGGGAAGCTCTGGATCGGCTAGGAGACCCTTGCCAATAGCGATAAGGTCTGCTTTACCCTCCGCCAGAATACTTTCGGCCGCTTCGGGGGTGATCCTCCCCACGGCTATTACAGGCACGGTGACTACTTTCTTGATCCCCTCTGCCAAGTCCGCAATGATAGCTGGGACAAATGTGGAAGTGGTCAAGACGACGGGAGCTCTGGGCCCAGCAGCGCTTACGTGGATGGCATCAGCACTAGCGTCTTGAGCCATTCGGGCTATCTCCTTGGCCTCCTCCAGAGACGTTCCCTCGTCTATTCCATATTCCTTGCCATTGATGCGACACCAGATTGGATAGCCTCTCCCTACCGCTCCTCTGATAGCCTTTATGACTTCAATGAGGAACCTGGCTCGCTTCGGCACATCGCCCCCGTAGTCATCCTGCCGCTTGTTCGAGGAGGGGGACAGAAATTGATCAACGAGAAAACCATGCGCTCCGTGGATTTCAACTCCGTCGAACCCGGCCTTCTTCGCTCTTAGTGCTGCCTCGGCAAAAGAGGCTATGATTTCTGCTATCTCGTCCACCGTCAACTCTTTAGGTACCTCGCCTCCTAAGACAGCCAATGGTGAAGGAGCTACAGGTTGCATTCCACTCAATGCCGATTTGGCTGTCCTGCCCCCATGGAATAGTTGGATAGCTGCTTTGCTGCCGTGCTTGTGAATAGTCTGGACCAGTTGGCTCAGACCTGAAATACATGTGTCATCGCTGATGCTCAGCTGGTTCGGGAAAGACTTTCCGTGTAGATGAACATAGGGGGCTTCAACGATGATCAGGCCTGCCCCACCCCGAGCACGGGCCTCATAGTAGTTCTTAGTGCGCTCTGTGACGTATCCTTCTTCGCTGCCATACCGGGTTAGCATAGCGGGCATCACTATCCGGTTTCTGAGCTCCATCTGCCCTATCCGAAAAGGTTCCAAGAGCAGTTTTCTCATCTCTCCCTCCTTTTTTCATAAACGAAATTCATAAATAATCCATTTTTGCGCTCTGCTTTGGAAAGTTAGTAATCGATTTCACATGTAATCTCCAATGACGTTATCCGTGATATAGACCGGTGCAATCTGTAGATACGCGCTCATACGGGTGTGTGGACACTGCCGAATATTGCAACAGTAACGCAACTCTCTCCAGTTTCACTTTTAGTTTCCCATAAATCACTACCTTATTTCTCGGACGGTTTTCATAGCCTGGAACTTAAATAGAATCATTACTTTATCATCATACTGGGTAACCAGAGGATTATGTCAGGGAAAATTATGAACAGGCCAAGGCCGATGGCGATAAGCGCAACGAACGGAATTACCCCGCGGATGATGTCAGCCGTAGTTATCCCCAACCCCGGGTCAGCGGCACCCCGAACATAGAATATGGCATAAGCGAGGGGAGGAGTCATGAAGGACATCTGAAGGTTAACGATAATCATCATGGCAAACCAGAGGGAGTTAAAACCCAAAGCATCGCCGATGGGTGTTATTATCGGGATCATGATGAAGATAATGCCTATCCAATCAATAAACATTCCCAGGATAAATACGATAAACATGATGACCGCAAAAGCACCCCAGCGCCCGCCCGGGGAAGCTAGAACGAGATCCTTGACTACGTCTCCACCCCCCAAGCCGAGAAACACGCCGGTGAACATGTAACCGCCGACGGCAATGAATATTACCATGCTACTGACCCTCATCGTCTGAAGTGCCACTTCTTTCAGAACTTGCCAGCCAAACTTGCGGTAGCCAATGGCCAGAAGTGTGGCGGCAAAGGCACCTACCGATGCGGCTTCAGTGGGAGGCGCTATTCCGAAGAAGATACTGCCCAGTACTGCTAGGACAAGTACCGCTGGCGGAACCAGCGAGGCAAGAAGTATAGTGGTTTTCTTAATGAAAGGGACGGCTCTCTCTTCAGAAGGCACTGCCGGCGCTATCGCTGGTTGAAGTAAACACCTGAGGGCAATATAGCTACAGTACAAACCAGAGAGGACAAGACCTGGGAAAATAGCGGCCATAAACAGCTTTCCCACCGAGATCATAGCCATTGGTCCATAAATAACCAACATAATACTGGGAGGAATAAGGATACCGAGAGTACCGCCGGCGCAGACTGCGCCACTGGCTAAACTTTTACTATAACCTCGCTTTAACATGGCGGGAAGGGCAATAAGTGCAAGCATCGTAACTGAGGCGCCAATTATGCCCACCGTGGCTGCCAGGATAGTGCCGATTAACACAGTGCTTATCGCCAGCCCGCCCCTAAACCCGCCGAGCCAGAGGTATAATGCCTTATACAGTCCTTCGGCTATTCCGGAGCGTTCGAGCATCAGCCCCATAAAAATGAACAAAGGAACTGCCAGAATAACGTAGCTTCGTATCAGTTCATACATACGTGTATAGAATAGCTCAGTCACCGGGCCTCCCCAGGTTAAATAGCCAACTACCAACGCCACACCAGCCAGGATGGCACCTAAATGATAGCCGATTAGAAGCCCCACCAAGACACCGCCCAGCATTATTATGGTAATAATCTCAGGGCTTAGTTTAATCATAGGGTTTTATTCCTTGCGAGCAAGTATAGGTCACGAATAATTTGGGCCACACTTTGAAGGATAAATAGAAATAATCCTACCACTATCATTGTTCTGAATGGAGCGGCGGGCGGGTACCAAAAAGTCTCAGCCAATCTTTCACCGATTAACCAAGAGCGCCAAGTGTATGAAACGGCAGCATCTATGAGTATAATGAGCAATGGCAGAAGAAAGAATAAGCCACAAATGATATCGATGATTGCCTTCCCTCTAGATGAAAGGTGCGTATAAAGAACATCTACTCTCACATGGCCGTGATGCCGGTGGACATACGCCCAGCCCATAACATAAATGGTGGCGCCTACCATGACGGCGGTCTCATATGCCCATATCGTGGCGGCGCCAAATACATACCTCATGATAACGTCATAGAGGAGCACTATGACCAGGGCTACGCAGAGCCATCTTATTGTCTTTCCTGTCCATTCACTAATAGAATCGATGAGCCGCAGTATACTCCTCATAAACTCTCCAGCCACGGTAGGCAGCATTCACCTAAGGAAGGAAATGGTTCCCCGCTTGAGAATATTCTCAAGGCGGGGAACCATGTACCTACTTATAGTACGGGAATTGAAGCTGGTCTGTTTCCCGATAAGCCTTGGAAAAATCACGCATAGACTTTAGCACCTCGGCAACGAAGGGGTCCTTGGCGGCTATGTCGTCGTAGAACTCAGCGGCGGCTTTTTCTACGTCCTTCTGTACATCCTCGGGAAGGTAGAAAAATTCAAGACCGTAATCTTTGTACTTCGCTATTGCCTCCATATCCTGAACCGCTGCGAGACTAAGAAACCTTAGCGTTTCAGACATCCATGCATGGTCGGCTATAGCTTTGAGGTCATCTGGAAGATTTGCCCAAGCCGCCTTGTTTACCACGTATGGAGATAGTACTGAGGGTGCGTGGATTCCCGGGAAGACACCATATTTCGCTATTTCATGGAAGCCCATGCCCCAGTTTCCAGCCGGAGAGCCATATTCAAATCCGTCTATCACTCCCCGCTGAAAAGATTCGTAAATCTCCCCGCCGGGTAAGAAGATTACCGAGGCACCTAGATTGGTAAGTATTTCACCCCAGTCGCCGGCGGTTCGGAATTTCAGCCCTTTGAAGTCAGCAAGTGATGTTAGCGGCTTATTACTAAAGCCAAACATCTCGGCGCGACCTATCTGAGCTACAGAGACGTTCACCACGTTGTAGTCCTTAACCATCCTGTCTAATAGCTCCTTACCTCCTCCATCAAGATACCAGGTTAAATACTCTAGTGGAGGCGGACCGGCCACCACAATGGCATAGAGACCACCGGCGGAGAACTTATCCATATTATAGTGGTAGCTGGTATAAGCCACCTCAATGGTGCCGGCGTTTACGGCGTCAAACTCTTTTGACGCTGGTACGACAGCGCCACCGGAAAAGGCCTCAATGATTAAGCGCCCCTGACTCATGGTAGCAATATTAGCAACCGCGCGTTCGATCATTTTAAACTCAGGAAATCCGCTCGGCCAATAGGTGGCTAACCTCCACTTAATCACCTCCGGTGGTTGTGCCGGAGCTGGTGCGGGTGCTGGCGCTGGTGCAGGTACTGGAGCAGGTGCAGGAGCTGGAGC
>JAHJTL010000062.1 GCA_018829775.1 Chloroflexota bacterium
CATCCAGCCGGCAAGAGGCATTATTATCTCACTGGGCAGGGGAATGCAGGCGCTCTCTATAGCCATCATGACGACAACACCCGGCCAACCTATCAGGTTGTAGGTATTGCTGACGAAATCCAAAACTGCTTGTTCTATAGATAACATTGATCGGGTTGAAAATTAAACAATCACAAATTAATTATTAAAATGATTACAAGTTTAATTGATGACTCGACTTCGCTTTTCAGTATACATCCTGGCAATCAGCTATATGTTTCTAAAATATTAACTTTTTGACGATTTTAACTCGCGCAGTGATTTCGCTTTGGCGGCAATATGTTCCGCAGAGAGCTCGAACTCTTTTACCAGTTCCCACGGCGAGCCAGACTCGCCGAAGCGGTCCTGTACTCCAATCATTCCCATAATAACCGGCGTGCCGTAAACTTCTGCGGAGCGCCCGATGGCAGCGGCAACCAAATTCCCCAGGCCACCGATTTGGTGCTCTTCGGCAGTGATGACCACGCTACAATCTTTGGCCGCTCTGGCAATGGCTGTCTCATCAAGCGGCTTCACGGTGTGTACGTTGAGCACTCTCGTTTCCAGATTATACTCTGTTTTCAGAATCCAGGCCGCCCTCATTGCCTCCGCTACTGAGGGCCCACAGGCTATAATGGCAATGTCCTCGTTTTCATTCTCATACTCGGAAGCCAGATAATGTTCAAACGCATCTATAAACTTTTCTTGTACCTGCCGGAAACGGATAACGTTGGCCTCTCCCCACTTATAAGGAGTGCTATCGTAGGTTACTATAGGGGTTGCCTCACGCGCAAATCTGATGTATTTCGGACCGACAACGTTAAACAGCATGTATTCGGTTGCCCTCTTGGTCTCCACGGCATCGCACGGAACCCCAACATGCATATTGGGCAAACCGCACATCTGAAACAGTTCTTCCAGCGCCTGGTGGGTGGCACCATCAGCCCCAACCGAGACACCTCCATGAGCTCCGGCAATCATTACATTGAAATTGCCATAACAGACGGTGGTTCTCAACTGGTCAAGATTCCTCCCCGAGGCAAAGACGCCATACGTCCCAAAGATGGGCAATTTGCCCTCCTTAGCCAGTCCGGCAGCCACACATGTCCCCGACTGCTCTGCGATGCCCATGGAAAGCCAGCGCTCGGTACGGTGAGGGTGGTCCTTGTAGAACTGGCTGATGGTTATAGAGTCGGAGATATCAGCTCCCAGGCAGACCACCCTGGGGTCGTCGCCGTGTTCGGCGAGAGCGTTGCCGAATCCCATTCGAGTGGGCACCATTTCAGCTTTCATAGTCTCTCTGGAGTTCCAGAAGTAATTCTGCGAAAATTTGGGCTGTTTCGCTTCGAGTTCCCGGGTAATCTTGTCCTGGTAAGCTGCCGCTTTTTTAAGCAGCTTTTCCACGGGGAGCTTTGTATCGAGTCCCAGCTGTTTTAAGGCGTCCCTCGTCTGCTCAATGGTCGGCGCCTTTCCGTGCCAGCCACATACGTCTTCCATAAAGTCAACGCCCTTGCCTTTGGTAGTGTGGGCAATAATGAGGGATGGTTTGCCTTTTGTCTCTTTCGCTTCCTTGAAAGCACCGAGTATCTCTTCCATATTATGACCATCGATTTCAATAACATGCCATCCGAAAGCGCGGTATTTTTCGGCAAGCGGGTCAATGCACATGACATCATCAACACGGCCGTCTATCTGCAGGCGGTTCTTATCAACGATTCCGCAGAGGTTGTCCAGACCATAGTGGCAGGCTTCCATTGCTGCCTCCCAAATCTGACCTTCCTGCTGTTCCCCATCACCCATAAGGCAATATACGCGGTAATCTTTATTATCCAGCCTGGCGGCCAGGGCGTCCCCCACGGAAAGAGATAACCCCTGTCCCAGCGAACCACTGGATGCCTCCACGCCTTCCAGCTTGAGCCAGTGTGGGTGACCCTGGAACGGTGAATGGAGTTTACGAAGAGTAACCACCTCTTCAACATTAAAGAACCCTGCCATACCCAGACTGACGTATAGTATCGGTGCCTTGTGCCCTGCTGACCAGAATATTCTATCGCGGTCCGGCCAGAAGGGGTTTTGGGGGTCCAGCTTTGCCTCATGCAAATAAAGTGCCGCAGAGACATCCATGAGCGATAACGTTCCTCCAGAATGACCTGAACCCGCGGCGCCTAAAGCAATCAGGCTGTAACCTCTCATAGTATTGGCAGCTTCTTCCAGTTCCTTAACGGAGTAAACCTTATCAATTTTTCCTGTCTTTGAATTAATGAGCGGCATAATTTCCTCTCCTTTGCCCCTTAATAATTATAGCACTTGAGTAAAGCGGGATAATTTATCATGAGGACTTCTACATAAAATTAAACGCAGGCTCAACTATTACCAGAAATCCCGGAAATACGATTCGTCAAAATGTGCAATGAGGTAACAAAACAAGCAATTGTTGGATGCTGAACATTCTGTACTTTCATTCAAAGGTGTAATAAGACATGCGATCGTTTCTTATAGTCGATAAAGAAACAGTATTCTACAGATCAGGAAGTTGGTCCAGCTCGTTTTAGCTTCACTTGAATACGAGCTAGGAGTTCCTCCACTGAGAATGGTTTTGTAATATAATCATCTGCCCCGAGCGTCAAAGTATCTACTTTAGTAGTCGCTTCATGTATTCCGCTAAGCATTATTACAGGAATGTTTACATACTGTCGCATATAGTCAAGAACCTCAAATCCATCTAATCCTGGCATTATTATGTCCAGAAGCACTAAACCGATATCAAATTGAGACATTTTTCCCAGGGCTTCCTCACCACTAGATGCTGTAATCACCGTATAACCCGCTGTCTCTAGAACCCGCTGGAGGAAGTCCCGCACCGTCTGTTCGTCATCAACGACAAGAATTCTTCGTTGTTGCTCTGTCAACCCTTTGTCTCCTTCAAAGCTTCTCTCACCATAGAGTACGAGCCGACAAACTTATAGCCTGTCGTACCATCATTGAGTATCATCTTTGGGTTCTTGGGGTCCTCTTCCAGCTTCTCCCTGAGTTTATTGATAAATACGTCGACAATTGTAGTATCATTACTATGCTCTGGGAATACCTGCTTCCTGAGTGCCTGTTTAGAGAGCCCCACCCCCTCATTGGTAACAAGGAGATAAAGCAGTTCATACGCGCTAGGGCCCAACCGTAAGAGACTACCACCAACACTCACATTCTGGTTCGCAAAGTCAATACTAAGCCTCCTGGTGGAAGGTTTCGCAGCAACCTTAACCGTTGCTTCAGTGATGTCCTTACGGCGAATTAAGGATTTCATCCGAGCTACAAGCTCACCAGTTGAGAAAGGCTTAATAATATAGTCGTCAGCCCCCTCTTGTAACCCCCTTAGTTTATTATCCTCGTCCCCCCTTGCGGTGAGGATGACCACCAGCACATCGGAGAAGAAACGAATCTGCCGCAATACTTCAAAACCATCCATATCATCCAGCATGAGATCAAGGATGACAATCTCCGGAAGCTCTTTCCTGACCAACTCTATCCCTTCCTCACCATAAACAGTGGAAATTAAGTTGACCTCAACCCACGTAGTTTTAAGGGTTCGAGCCACTACCTCTATAATAGTAGGGTCGTCCTCAATAATTAAAATTTTCATATTTTCAGCTCTAGCTTACCTTGGTATTACCATTCCTTTCGCTGAGGAATTTACTTTGACACTCTGGACACACACCGTGAGTAAATTCAGCTTTAGTCCGCTCACCGATATACTGTTCTACAGATTTCCAATATCCCTCGTCATCTCTGAGCTTCTTACACCACGCACAAATGGGAAGCAGGCCACTTAGCGTTCGTACTTCCTTTAGCGTCTCTTGAAGCTCTTGGATAAGTTTTATCCGTTTCTCCTCTGCCTGTTTGCGCTCGGTGACATCCCTGAAAACAGAGATTGCTCTGGTTAACTCTCCTTGTTCCTTAATAAAGGTAAAGTTTACAGCGACATCAACTACCCCGCCATCTTTCTTTCTCACTTGAAACTCTAGTTCCAAATCATGCTTATTGTTCTCTATGGCACTGCCCAGTTTTCTACCCATTTCAAGATAATCTTTATTACTCTTGAACAGGAATTCTGTGTTCTGCCCGATGCACTCATCCGGCCTGTAGCCGAAAACAGTCTCCACTGCTCTGTTTACGTACTCAATAGTCCTCTCGGGAAACTTAACATTAAATATTACCTCTTTCAAGGAACTGTTTAATTTTTCCAGGTAATCACGAGTTCTCTTTATTTCTTCTTCCATCCGCTTGCGCTCGGTGATGTCCTGCCGAAGTTCTTCATTGACCGTTTTTAGTTCCGCTGTCCGCTCATTTACCAGCTCCTCAAGATGGTCGCGGTGTTTCCTAACTTCCTCCTGCGCTTGCTCACGCTGGCTAATATTTGTTGTAACACTGGCTAACATCTCATTAAAGGTACCACCTAAATATCCCAACTCGTCCTTCGATGTAACGGTGACTTTTGCCTGCTTGAAGTCGCCAACCGCTGCCAATTTCGCTCCTCGAACCAACTCGTTTATACCCTTTATGATCGTATTCGAGAGAAAGAGGGCGATGAAGATCGAGATGACGATCGCTATCCCGATAATCCACAAAATCCGGCTGAGGCCTTGCTGGTAGCGCTCATCAGTGGTATTCATGACCTCACCTAACTGTCTCTCCTGCAGTTGGAGAAACTCGGTCATATATACATCCACTTCGTCGATGATGGGCCTCAACTCCAGCCGGATGAGCTGACGGCCTTCCTCCTGCTCCCCCGCTCTGGATAAGGCTACCACTCGGTCCCGGATTGGCTCGGCCTGCTGAAAGTTGGCTCCGACCTCTCGGACCAGCTCCTTTCCCC
This sequence comes from Chloroflexota bacterium, assembly GCA_018829775.1. Taxonomy (NCBI): domain Bacteria; kingdom Bacillati; phylum Chloroflexota; species Chloroflexota bacterium. The sequence continues at coordinate 4,886 of JAHJTL010000062.1, forward strand.
TCCCTGATAGCTGCTCAGCCTCAGATAGTGTCTGAAGGCGCTCGAGTACAATGGCCTTCTGCTCTAGCATGATCTGTTCGTACTCATCCATATTTTCTGGGCTCTCGGCCAGAACGTGATTCAACATGGCACGGTTCCAAGCGATGAGCGCGATATTTGCGTTGGCAATCGTCTTCGCCGGTACGAACTGGTCGGTACTGATCGAATTGAGCTCCTTGTTGATGTCGCCCATCCCCACGATATCACGCCATCCTACGACCGCCATAGCGACCAAGATAAGAACGAAGCCAATCATCAGCTTGGTTCGAATCGATAACCTCATGGTGCTACCTCCTTTGCCTGCTTGAGCGCGGTTTCAGATTTCTCAAGGTCAACTATCCGTCGTTGTAAGATCGCCAGTTCATTTATAAGTTGCTTTTTTGTCTTCTGCTTGGCTTTTATCTTTGTCCCTCTGATATATGCAGTTGTGCCAGCCAATTCTCCGTTCTTTTAGTAATATCTTTTGCCCTCTACTTCTCCAAATCCTTTCCCCGCGATGCCGCCGAATGAAAATCATTCTTAAGCAGTCGCCATACAACGAAGTCTCTGACATAGTGACACCTGTCACATATTATTCACATTATAAGACATGTGTCAAGTGCTGCTTCACTTTATAGAGGTTATAGCTCCAAATATTGCTTGGTCTAAGCAGTCCGTGATTTATAGAAGATGCCAGTTGTCCTTGCAAAAGCCCACGAATTATCAAATGCAGAGTATTATTGCTATACCGGGATTGCAGAACAATCCAAACTGGCCACAGTTGTTGACCTGCTGGACGAAGTCCAAGCTATAAAGTGTTTTAATCCCGATGTCTCCTGTATCTGCAATATGCTTCTCGGTATTGACAAATAGCTGCATTCGACTAAAATGATGCTGTACCTGACGGTAAATAGTATGGAAACAAACTAATATGTTCGTGGTTGGTGATAAGATAGGTGTCAGAAGGGTGAAAGAAGTGCGGGTACTGTCACCTTGTTTATAAGGTGACCAGGGATTAGTATTTATTCAAAGAGACGGAGAGCAATGATGGCTACGCAAGACCACGAACAATACGTTAACTATCTGAAATCAATTATCAACAGCTTGGAGGATGAACTTCTGATAGTTGATAGAAATTATCGCATAATAGATGCTAACGACACGTTACTTTTAAGACGTAGAAAGAGCAGACAAGAAGTAGTAGGGCAATATTGCTACAAAATTTCTCATGGCCAATCTAAACCCTGCCGCTCTCCCTACCATGAATGTCCGGTTAAGTTGGTGTGGGCAACAGGTAAACCGACCCAGGTAACCCACATACATTCTTATGATACTGGAGGTAAAAAGCAAAAACGGTATCTTGATATTATTGCTTCTCCTATCATCGATAATCAAGGTAACACCGCTGCAGTTATTGAACTGATGCGTGATGTAACCGAGGCAAAAAAGATGGAGTTGAAAATAGCTAAACTGCATAAAGAGTTGCAGGAAAAAGATGAGATTCGTGGTGAGTTATTACGTCAGATTTTTTCCATCCAGGAAGAAGAAAGAAAAAGAATCGCCCGTGAACTGCACGACGAGACTTCCCAGACCCTGGCCGGTTTTGCGGCTAACCTTGAAGCGATAGCGCGTATGTTGCCAGACAATGTGGAAAGGGCAAAGGCTGAGTTGGGAAAAGTACAGGCTCTGTCTATTGACATACTCGATGAGATGCACAAGTTGATCTACGAGCTTCGTCCCTCCCTGCTGGACGACCTGGGACTTGTGGCTGCGGCACGATGGTTGGCGGAGAATAATTTAGGTGAAGCTGCAATTGCGGTAAATTTCAATGTTACGGGACGGCAGAGAAGGATGTCCTCTCAGCTGGAGGCGACTCTATTTAGGGTTATTCAGGAAGCAATCAACAACATCATAAAACATGCCCGTGCTAAAAATGTCATCATAAGCCTGGATTTCAAAAAGTATGCTATTAGAGTTCGTATACAGGATGATGGTAGAGGCTTTGACGTTCAGGAGGCCATAAGCGCCAAAGACAGACCCCGAGGATTGGGGCTACTGGGCATGAAGGAGAGAGTGGAACTCATTAACGGTAAACTGACCATCCGGTCACATCCTGGAGGCAATGGTACTGAAATCAATATTGAAATTCCTTATTCCTCAATAATGCCTCCACCAATAACAACGTCATCATCGTAAAAGACTACTGCTTGTCCCGGAGTGATTGCCATTTGTGGCTCCTCAAACCTCACATGGACTTTGTCCTTATCCAACGGAGTCAGTACTGCCGCTGCCTCTTTACTGAAATATCTTATCTTGGCTTTTACCCTGGTAGGTTTATCCAGCCCATCTACTGCTATCCAGTTTAACTCGGATGCAATTAGTTCGTCGCTGAATAATTCCTCTCGTTTACCTACCTGTATTGCATTTCTCTCGGGATAAATGGCCGTAACATACACTGCCTCATCGCTTGATATTCCAAGTCCCCTCCGTTGTCCGATTGTGTAATACGGGATCCCTTTATGCTGTCCTAAAATATTTCCCTTTCCATCTAATATCGGTCCTGGCTGTACCGCTGCTTTAAAGAGCGAATAATATCCACCGGAAATGAAATTCTGACTCTCTGGCTTATCATGTACATCGAGGCCGAGCTCAGAAGCTAGTTCCCTAACTTTATCTTTAGAGAAGTTCCCCAGGGGCAGAAGCAGACGGCCAAGCTGTTGTTTTGATACTAAAGACAAAAAATATGACTGGTCCTTGGTCTGGTCTTTTGCCTTTTTTAAAAGGCAGATTCGCCGACTTTCGTCGCATTCAATACGGGCATAATGACCGGTGGCGAAAAAATCAGACTCAATTCCCGCATCGCGGGCTTTCTCGATTAGCGCCCCTAATTTAATGATGCGGTTACACCTGATACATGGATTGGGCGTCCTGCCTGATAGGTATTCCTGTTGGACATAATCAAGGACCTCGGCCTTATAAACCTCCCTGAGGTCAAAAATATATAAAGGGATTCCTATTTTCTGAGCAACTTTTTGAGCATCCTCTACGTCCTCTTTCTCTCCTGGTCCATAGCACCCATGGTGCCGGCCTTCTATACCACATGCTTCACCTGACCATATTTCCATGGTCACTCCCGTTACATCGTATCCTTCACTCTTAAGAACAGCAGCGGCAACAGATGAATCCACACCACCACTCATCGCTGCCAAAACTTTTGTTTTCATTTCTACCTTACACGTCGTTATTCGTGATAATTCATTCATCTTTTTTCAGGTTACCCTATGGAAGATGGCCAACGCATTAAGAGAAGTATCGCGCTCGTCCCTTATTTTACAACTAATTATGCTGAATGATAATATGATTCATACATTCACGCTTGGAGAACGCCCGCAAGTTCAATAACAATAGGCGAGGTAATTATGAGCTTATATAAATCTCTTCAACAAAGAGAAGCAACAAATAAGCCTATAAGGATTGGTGTTATCGGTGCTGGTACCTTTGGTTCGATGTTCCTGGCACAAGCGAGGCGAACCCCCGGGATGAAATTGGTTGGCATCGCAGACCTTGACCTGGCAAAGGCAACGCAGACCTGCCAGGAAATCGGATGGGCCAGAGAAGCCATCGGTTACGAAAACTCAGCAGGCGCCATCAATGATAGTGCCAGCAAGGGAAAAATAGTATTGACCGATAACGCGGAGCAGCTAATCAAAGCAGACCTGGACGTTATTGTCGAAAGCACTGGAATTGCTGAGGCAGGAACGTACCATGCCTGGACAGCCATAGAGCACGGTAAGCATATAGTCATGGTAAATATTGAGGCAGATGCGCTATTGGGGCAGGTGCTCAATAGAAGAGCCCGGGAAAAAGGGCTGGTTTACTCTATGGCCTACGGCGACCAACCCGCGATAATTGACGAAATGATAGATTGGGCTCGTACCATAGGTGTCGAGGTAGTTTGTGCCGGCAAAGGAACTCGTTACCAACCCGAATACCATTATTCAACTCCCGACACCGTCTGGAGCTATTTCGGCTTTTCCGAGGAACAGCTTTCCACCGTTAAATTCAACGCCAAGATGTATAATTCATTTCTGGATGGCACCAAACCAGCCATTGAAATGTGTACGCTGGCCAATGCCTCCGGGTTAGTGCCGCAGAAAAATGGCTTGAAATTTCCCCCGGTAGGAGTCCAGAATCTAGCCAATGTGCTGAAGCCGGTGAATGATGGTGGCATTCTGGAACATAGCGGAACCGTGGAAGTTGTGGCCAGCGAACAAAGAGATGGGAGCCCCGTCAAAGACCATCTGCGTTGGGGAGTCTATGTTGTGTTCCAGGTAACGACGGACCATATGCGTCGATTTTTGGCTATGCACGATTTTGTTAAAGATACTTCCGGTGAGTATGCAGCCGCTTTCAGGCCCTATCACCTTATCGGGCTAGAACTGGGCATAAGCGTGGCCAAGGTGGCACTTCGTGGTGAAGAAACCGGCTCCGCGTATTTCTTCGCAGCTGATGTCGCCTCCGTAGCCAAGAAGGATTTGAAAAAGGGCGATGTCCTGGATGGCGAAGGTGGATACACGGTATATGGTCGTTTGGTTAGAGCAGACGATAGTATAACTGGAAGCTATCTGCCAATGGGGTTAAGCCGCAGCGCGAAACTACTGCGGCCAGTGCGCAAAGATTCAATTTTGACTTACCAAGATGTAGAATTGGATAAGAGTCAGTTATCTTATAAGATACGCAAAATATTGGAAGACGATTTCAAGCCGACCATAAATAAATAAAAAGAATACGCTATCAGTGGATATCGGTTTGACGTAGCATCTCTCAAAATTTTCCATTGCTGGCTCGGCATTCAAAAAGATATCCTTTGGATTATAATGTGTTAACTATGCATGGAGGATATTAACTATGAGGCTGAAGGAAAAGGTTGCGGTGATTACGGGAGGTGGCTCAGGTATCGGACTGGCCATTACCCAGGCTTTTAGCTCCGAGGGTGCGATTGTAGTCATTGCGGCGCGGACTGCACCCAAGCTTATGGAGATTGCCGATAGCATCAATTCACACGGAGGCAGAGCCAAGGCCATACCTACTGATATCAGCGACGAGAACCAGGTCAGGCAAATGGTGGCTCAGACACTGGCCGAATACGGGCAGATAGATATCTTGGTCAATAATGCCGGCATGGCCGGCCCTACCGCCAGGATAGTCGATATGGAACTGGACAAATGGAACGAGGTATTGGCCGTGAACGTGACTGGTTCGATGCTCTGCTCCAGGGAAGTATTGAAGGACATGATTTCACGAAAGAGCGGCAATATTATAAATATAAGCTCTGTAGGGGGGATGTCTGGTTTCCCGATGAGAAGCCCGTATTGCGTATCCAAGATGGGCGTTATTGCTTTTACCGAAACCATGGCCATCGAGGTGGGAGAGCACAATATCCGCGTGAACTGCATCAGTCCCGCGGCAGTCAGGGGAGACCGTATCCTCAACGCAGCCAAAGCCAAGGCCGAAACACTAGGGGTCGACCGCGAGGAAGTACTGGCACGGTTAATCAAGGACTTCTCGCTCAAGAGGCTTATTGAGCCTGCAGAAGTTGCGGCGGCGGCTGTTTTCCTGGCTTCCGATGAATCAAGCGCGATAACGGGCCATACGCTGGTGGTAAGCTGCGGCCTGCATATTTCGCATTACTA
>JAHJTL010000063.1 GCA_018829775.1 Chloroflexota bacterium
AACATAATGAGTCATTGATGGTAATACCTGGAGCAAAGTAACTTCTGTTTTTACTTTCGGTGTCAGTTTGGATACGAGTTTCTCTACAGAAGGTAGGGCAGCTTCACCTATCTTTGAACCGTCTAGGGGAACTAGAATTCTTTCGTACATGGTAAACCTCCCTTGAATTGGGATTTCCTATAATGCCTCTTTGCTGATTTTACCATACATAAGACTAGAGGATTTTATAAAAATAGTTACAAACTATAATGGGCGTGCGGAATGTGGTTACGACATTGCAGAGGTGGGTGTGGCAAGCATACTGAGGGTGGTTTCGTTCTTCTAAATTACCTCATACTACCCATTTCAACAAGGCCATCTTAGAGACCTGTCTGCTTTAGGAACTTCTTACTGCAACGCACATCACAGTTCTCGAAATGTCATTAATGGAATGAAACTTTGACGTAACTAGGTCGCCAATATCGTTTAAAGTTTCTCCCTCTATTGTGGCGATAGCATCATACGGCCCAGTTACAGTATCAACCGATATCACCCCTGCCAATTCACCTATAGCCTCGGCAATCTCTTTTGTCTTTCCTACATGTGTCTCGATTAGTATATAAGCCTTTACTGCCATTGCTAAACAGCCTCCTTATTCAGACTCACAACCTGCGAGTCAAAAAAACGGATGGGCACCAACAACCGCATTTACTAACGGTCACTGACACCCCTTTTCATCACCACATTCCTAATCTAATATGCTATTTTAAGGTGTTTTACATCAGGTAGGTTTATTATAGTCCTTTCATCACTGAAGTCAATACTATTGCTGCTCACTGGGCACTGGCTGCCAAACATGTGTCACCCTCAATAATTGTCTGAAGCTGACAATAATAGCGAAAGCTATAAAGACGAATACCCAATTCGCAACAGTTGGAACAGGTGGAAATAATAGCGTCCATATGCTATAGGCTATGGCAGCTATAAGCGCCAGTAAACCGAATATACCACACAAGCCAATAGGCTCAGGGGGGCGAAGGCCAATATACCTTAGAAAAGAGCTCATCCAAAAAAAGAAAAACGCAATAACCCAGCCCCACATATACCAAGCAAGGAAATCGGTTATCCGTGTGGCAAAATACATTAGCCCCTTTTGTTGCATAACGAAGTAAAACTGGCCGACTTATTACAGGTATTGGTAGAACTCCATCAGTCTGGGCGAATTCTTCCTTACTATTAATATTACCGACTAGTCGAGCAGTTGATTGAATGTAAAAGAGATGGAAAAACTGAGGACACTTAGTCGTCAGGATTGCCAGATATTAAACATATAGCAACAGGATTGTACCATCAAATGGCAGATAACGTGCACTTTTTGGCCACGGTCTCGGATTTCTAGGCGTTTCTAGGTCGTTCTAGAAGACAAATCTAGAAATATACGAAAAACACCTATTTTGAGTTCCTCAAGTGAGCTGAGTCTATCTTGGGTTCTGTTTAATGGCACTCCAAATACAATAAAGTGGCCGTTATCTCCGCTTATTGGATCCTTAAGTATTGTCTTGTCAATACTAAAGGCTCGAAAATGAAAGAATATAAGTAATAATAATGGGCTGGACACCTCTTTGGTGATAATATCCAGTCCTTATTGCACAAAAAATGTTGCTATCAGATTTATGCCTTTCCAATCCGGAACATCTTTGTCCCACATGTTGGACAAGTACCCCGAGTTGCCGGCCTTCCATTCTTCATCGTTATAGATTTGGGGTCCTTCATCTCTTTCTTGGAACGACATTTCATACAATATGCTTGCATTGAGTTACCTCCTTTATTTGTTAGGTTGAGAGGATGATAAAGCATACCTATTTTAATGTCAATAGCTTAATTAATTGTGTTGTTGCGTCACCCAATTCGACAATAGCTCAAATTGTCAAATCACACGATCTGACGAAGTGTTATATGGGGTAACAAATTTAGCCAGAGACTCTTTTGGCACCAGACCTTCTGGTTTAGGCTGGCTCCACTGTTTATGCCGTCATGGCGGGTCTGCCACGAGTCGGTTTCTTCCCGTACAGCGATAAGGCCTTCGGCTATTTCAAGCTTTCCAAATCGACGTGTTGCACGTCGCCAAAGTCCTGGTTTTCTCCACCCATGCCCCAGATAAATGTATAATTGGCAGTACCGGCTCCGGCATGAATTGACCAGCTGGGTGAGATAACCGCCTGTCTGTTTCTAATTACAATATGCCTGGTTTCAGAAGGTTTACCCATTAAATGAAACGCCACGGCTCCGTCAGGAATATCAAAATAGAAATAGACTTCCATCCGTCGTTCGTGAGTATGCGTCGGCATTGTATTCCAGACACTGCCTTCGGTAAGTTCGGTAAAGCCCATAACCAGCTGACAACTCTGGATGCCACCCGGGTGGATGTATTTGTATATCGTTCGTTCGTTGGCTTCATTTTTTGAGCCCAGATGTACAGCTTCCGCGCCCGCTTTTTTTGCATGAACGGTCGGATAATCACAGTGTGCGGGGTAACTGAGAAAATAAAAGAGTGCCGGGGATTGATGGGCAGTGGTTTCGAATTCTATCACCCGACTGCCACGACCGATATAAAGCCCTTCCCGATTTTCCATACCGAATTCCTTGCCGTCTACAGTTACCTTCCCGCTTCCCCCTACGTTAATCACCCCGATCTCGCGACGCTGTGTGAAATATTCCGCAGCCAACTCCCTGGCTGAAGAAAGAGTCAGCTTCCGTTCGACCGGTGCCGCCGAACCAATGATTACACGGTCAACATTTGAATACAGGAGCGTGATTTCTTCCTGCTGAAATAAATGATCGACTAGAAATGACGAACGCAATTCATCGGTCGTCATACGTTGATACCTGACATTATCTACCGAATAACGTGTTTCCATTTTTATCCTCTCATAATACTTATTATCATTTCGTGTCGCATTAATAGCGTTATTGTGTCTCCCTGTTTTTAACTTAGAGCTCCGGCTTAGGTTAAAATTCCTGACTGACCCGACCCTCTCACTTTAGAAAATCTTCGGTTATTCTTTTTCTCCGTTCATTTTACTCCTACCTTCTTTGCTTCATCAAGGGTGTGAAAACTTCTCTCCAAGATGCCTTTAAAGTGATGCTGGAACTCCAGGGACTGCTATTCGCCCTACTTGGAATATTTATGTCAACTGCCACGGAAACCGTTCGGGGGCAACAATTTGTGGTCGTTGCATACCGCATTACCAGGTTGTATAGTATACAGAAAGTAATACCCGGAGGGAGGCAATGGAAGGACGAAGTATCAGGCTTCACAGCCAGCAGCGTATCGAGCTTAGCCCGGACGTACAGGAAATCGTTGCCGCCCTGGTCGAGAACATCATGGCCCTGGCGGCCCTGGCATCGCACTCGAACAGGGATTCGAATTCCCTTGGGGGCATTTTACTTTATCCTTTAGAAGACTGGTAAGAATTGCCGGCTATCATGGGAGGAGACGGCTATGGAACTCGGGCTGAAAGAAAAAGTGGCCATCGTTACCGGCGGTGCCAGGGGCATCGGCGGGAGCATTGTTGAGGGATTTGCCAGGGAAGGCGCCTTCGTGGTAATCGGCGATATTTTATACGAGGCCGCCCAGGAACTGGCTGAGAAACTTGCCCGAAGCGGAGCCAGAGCCATAGCCGTCAAAACGGATGTGACCAAGAAGTTGGAAGCCGATAATCTGGCTTCTACCGCGATAAAGGAATTCGGCAAAATAGATATTCTGGTCAACGCTGCGGGTATTACTCAGGATATATTGCTGGTCGATATTGATGAAGCGGACTGGGACAGGATACTTGAAGTGAATGCGAAAAGCGTATTCCTGGTCACCAAGGCGGTGATGCCTTACATGATCGCTGCCAGGTACGGCAAAATCGTCAATATCTCTTCTCGCTCTGGTAAGGAAGGAATGCCAGGGCTGTCTCACTATGCCGCCTCGAAATTCGCCGTCACCGGCTTTACCCAGGCGAGCGCCAAAGAGCTGGCTCAGTATGATATCAACGTAAATGCCGTCTGTCCTGGTATCCTGCGTACTGATATGTGGGAAAAAATCCTTGATGCCCGCTCGGCACGCACCGGCATCCCGAGAGAAGAAGTCTGGGCGAGGGCGATGGAGACCATTCCGCTGAAGAGGCCTCAGGTTCCGGAGGATATCGCCAACGTGGTGCTATTTTTAAGCTCCGATATCTCCCGCAATATCACCGGAGAGTCGGTCAACGTCAGCGGCGGGGCGCGGGTGGACTAGGTCTTTACGACCTTAAGCCGTCAATATAACTGACCAGGTCTCTTATCGTCGTAAATTCTTTCATCTTTTCAATATCGATTTCGATATTGAACAACTCTTCGGCAGCGATGATAATCTGCACCCAGTGCAAGGAATCGGCCTTGATATCTCCGAGTGCCGTGTCTATCTCTATTTCATCGGCGCTGCAGTGAGCAATCCGTGCGATTATTTTCTTCAGTTCATCCAGTGTTGTCATGTTCCCTCCTCAGGCAGTGCTTTATCCCGACAGCGTTTTCTGCACTTTTTCCAGTTCGGTACGGAGCGTTTCGATGAATCCGCTCTCCACAGCAGTTTTCGCCTGCCTTATGGTGCCGGCAATCTGCGGTGCCCGGCTGGCGCCGTGAGCCACCGCCGCCACCCCATCTACACCCCACAACGGACCGCCACCCAGCACTACCCCCGGGCTCATCAACCGGTAGAGCGTGCCGGTCATCTTTTCCAGTTCATCCGATGCCAATTTCTCTTTCATCCCCTCATCAAGCCAGCGTTTGATTGCCCGCCCCAGCCCCTCGCAGAACTTCAGCAGTATATTGCCCACAAAGCCGTCGCAAACGATGACGTTGGCTTTGCCAGAAATGATATCCATGCCTTCCACATTGCCGATAAAGTTCAGCTTGCTCTGTTTCAGCAGGTCATATGCCTCCCTGGTAAAGTCCGTGCCTTTACCCTCTTCGGCACCGACATTGAGAAGGCCAATGGTCGGATTTTCTACCCCCAGAAAACTCCGCGCATATACGCTGCCGGCAACGGCGAAATTGACCATCTGATACGGCTGGCAGCCCACGTTGGCGCCTAAATCGAGCAATACCGTCTTGGGCGACAGGCCGAGGAATGGGCCACCTACCACCGGCCGTTCGATGCCGGGCAATGCCCCTATGTACTGTAAAGCACACACCATAACCGCGCCGGTAGCCCCGGCGCTGACCATGGCATCGGCTTCACCCTCTTTGACCAGGCGGGCCGCCACCGCCATGGAGCTGTTGGGCTTGCGCATCACGGCAATAGCCGGCTGTTCGCCGTCTTCAATCACCTCGGTTGCCTCAACTAGGCGAATCGGTAAATCGGCCACATCGTGCTTCGCCAGCTCCGTTTCAATGTCAGCCTTTGGCCCGACCATGATTATCTCCACGTCAAGGTCGCGCGCCGCCTGAACAGCGCCGCCGACTATCTCCGTCGGCGCAAAGTCACCGCCCATCCCGTCAACGGCAACCCTTATTTTTCCACCCATAGCAGCCTCCTTTTCACCAGGTATGGCTTATGGCATCCCTGGTACATGCCCTATGGCAGTTAAGTCCGAGTTTGCCAAAACATTCCTTATGTCCCGGGCACAGCATGGCCAGTTTCTTTCTGGCCTCTTCCTTCACCCTGGCCTTCAATTGCCCACCTTCATCTGCGGCCACTTCAATAATATTGGAAGGGCACGCCGGCGCGCATTCACCGCAGCCGTCGCAGCGGCCGTTATCGATGGTGATGAAATAGTTTCCCGTGCCGTCGGTGTAACCGTACTGCACTTTGGCTTCCACGGTTGCTGTCTTGCCCTGACATCTATCTTTGGCAAAAAGCGCCGCCCCCAGCGCGCCGATTATCTGCGGGTCCTCGCAGAGCAGTGGCTCAAATCCAACCTTTTCCCTCAACTGTGCCACCATTCCCCTGTTCTTGGCGATGCCACCGGTGATGGTGAACTCTTTTTCGATGGAGACCCGCTTGAGCAGGTTGAGACAGCGCGTGGCGATGGCCTCATTCAGTCCGGCCAGAATATCTTCTTTGCTCACTCCCTTGCGCAGATAGGCGATGGCTTCCGACTTGGCGAAGACGGCGCATATAGTATTGAAAGGTATGGCCTGTTGCGACCTGAGCGCAGTTTCGCCGATTTTCTCCAGAGGAATGTTGAGCACTTCAGCAATCATCTCCAGGAAGCGCCCGGTGCCACCAGCGCATTTATCGTTCATGATGAAGTTGTTCACCCGACCGTCAGCATCGCAATTTATCGCCTTGCAGTCCTGTCCGCCCATATCGAGAATGGTTCTGACCTCAGGGAAATACCAGGTGATGCCGCGGGCGTGGCAGCTTATCTCGGAGATGTTCTCGTTGGCAAAAGGCACCAGCACCCTCCCGTAGCCTGTGGCCACCACGTATTCCACGTTATTTAGAGATAAACCTGTGCCGTCCAGCACTCTGGCCATAGTCATCTGCGAGGTCTTGACGCTCTCCGGACCGGTATCGCATATCACCGATGATACGATGCTGCCGTCATTCATCACCACCGCTTTAGCGGCCCGCGACCCGATATCAATTCCAGCCACTATCATCTGTTCATACCCTTATCAATGCTCTCCTGGGCGACAACTGCGGCACCGAGCGCTGCCACCAGCTGCGGTTTTTCCGGCACCATGACACGGAAGCCGAGCTCGTCCTCCAGAATTTTAACCAATCCGCCGTTCATCGCCACGCCGCCGGTAACGGCTACATCGCGCTCGATGCCGATACGTTTACACAGCGAGATGATACGGCTTATCACGGAATAGTAAATACCAGCGACAATATCTTCCTTCGGCGTGGGCGGCTCGCGATGGACGTGAGAGATTACCTCAGACTCAGCGAAAACGGCGCAGGTGTTGGTAATCTCGGCTCTTCCTTTTGCCTGAAAGGCCAGCGCTGCCATCTCCTCCAGCGGCATCTGCATCAGTTTGGCCATCTGCTGCAAAAAGATGCCGGTGCCGGCCGCGCACTTGTCCTGATTCACCCAGTCGTTAAGGCGCCCGCGCTCGTTAATCTTGATTACCGTGCTGCTCTCGGCGCCCATATCGATTGACATACGAACGGACGGAAAGAGACGATAAATGCCACGGGCAAGGCAGGTGGTAAGCGATTTGGACTGCTGACTCAGCGAGCTGTCCTTGCCACCAACGCCCGTGGAGACAATGAAAACATCGTTATCCGGCTTGAGTCCAGTCTGCTTGAGCACTTCAGCAACAGCGGACCTGGCGCTCTGCTCGGCCTCATCACCGGTTGCGATCACACTTGAGGCGATAATATGGTCGCCGTCCAGAATGACCGCTTTCGTGGTCAGGCTACCGATATCTACACCCAGAGCTTTCATCTCTAATTAAATGTGCCTAGCGGTCTTCCAGCAACTCGAAGAACTGCTCCAGTTTCTCACGTATCTCGTCTTCAGAGTTGATTGTCGGGTCAACGATATCGCAGTCGATGGTCAGCACCGGCACATCGACCTCATTGAGCAAATCTTTGAACAGTTTTATGGTGGCGCAGGTATGGCGGCAGCCCATAAACGCCCAGTAGACGGCGCCATCAACCTTGTACTGCTCGGCGCAGTCAATGAGGTCCTGCAGTGCTTCCTGACCGAGAGGACCATACATGCTGCGCCGTTCCGGTATCATGGCCGTCTTCTTGGCCACGCTTTCCAGCGGTTTTGACGGGTCAAGCCTGCCCTCTGCCCAGCGAGTGAAGAGCGGCTCCACCACGCTCACCATGCCATATTCCTGCCCGATTTTCTCCAGAAATCCCATCAGGTACATCGGCGGCACGAAAAGGGTCATCAGGCGGAACCTTTCTGGAGAAACGGCGCCCTTCCCTTCACGAACCATTGCTGCCAGTTCGTCGCGCAGTAGCTCCAGATACGCAATGGCTTCTGGCTGGCCGGGACACAGATAATCAGTGGTCAGCAACTGTAAGAAGCCCCGGTTGGGAAACGGAGACGGCACCGCCTTGCGCAGCTCACCAATCTCACGGAATAGCTCCACCTGGTAGTCCATCTTTTCCACAATCTCGGAAAGCTTATCCCAGTCCATCTTCTGCCCCGATTTCTCTTCCAGAAAACGAATCATGTCCTCCAGCTCACTGATGAGGTATTTGTCTTCCGTCTCGCTGCGCTGGAACGGATGGTCGAGATAGAAACCGGGGCACTTGTTTATCTCCATTATCAACTCGCCGCTCTTGGCTGTATTATCGCAGATGAGGTTGGACCAGAGCATGGCATCGGGTCGGGGCAGTGCGCCCAGAGAGAAGGCGCCGGCGAGGCCGCGGTGAGGGGAACATATCTCGGGAACCAGCCCCAGCGCGGCACCGGCCGAGAGAATTTCCGCCTGCTCACCCAGAAACAGCGCCATCATCCAGGTGGTCATCTCCGTGTGCATCGGCACGATATCCATGGCGTAGAGAATCTCGCTGGGGAAAAAAACGGTATGGGCGGCGATGAACTTGCCCTCATCATGTGCATTCAACAGGCGGGTGTAGTAGCTGGCCAACATCTCGTAGTACAGCGCTTCGCTCTTCGGTGCATCCGGGTTCGCTTTGTTCATCCGCGTGATAATCCGGGAAGCCCGTATAATGGCGTTTATTTTATTTTTCTTGGTCTCGGATACCGTCACTATCTTTTCCTTGCCTCCAGCATTTCCATAAAAGCCTGTACCCTGGTCTGAATCTGCCCGGACCCCGAAGTGCCGTATTCCACATCAAGAGACAGAATCGGCACTCCTACCTCATTTAGCCTGTCTCTGAGCAGCGGCAGGTCGTGGGCATAGGTAACGCAGTAGCGGATAATCTGGCTGATGACGCCATCAACTCTGAACTCTTTAACAAGGTTGAGGACACGTTTGAATCTCTCGTCGGAAGGCACCATGCGGGCACAAGGGAAGTTATTCAGATAGCGTCTGGAGATTGCCTGAACGGGATTTTGTCCTTTTTCCAGAACTACCGGGTCAGACCAGTAGCGAGTGCTGGTGCAGAGCTCATCCGTCACCACCAGTCCCCCCTGCGACTCAATCGACTTAACGAACTCGGGATTGTTCATCACGCTCCCCACCACCATCAACCGCGCCCGGCCCTTGTGTTTGATGTTCGATTTACTCAGTTCTTCAAGCAACTCTTCCAGCCACTGGTTGAACTGCTCTTTGGGCATACGGAAGCTGGCGTTCAGCACCTCCATGGTCTCGGCACCGGAAATCGGCAACTCATCGGCTTTCCGCAATTCATAGAGCTGTTTCAGAAGGGCTCTCGACCGGTTAAACACCTCAATAGAGTGTAGCAATTGCACATCGGTTATCTGCCGACCTAAAAATTCCTCCAGATGTTCCTTGAACTGCACCACCTGCTGGTAATAAAGAGCGTGAGCGCGTTCGGTATACTTGCGTGGCACCGTTAAAATATGGTTGAACGGCGTCTTGATGTAATACTGCCACAGGTCGAAGAGACGGCGGGCACCGTCACAGGTGGAACCGGCGACCATGCCATCGAGGAACTCATACTCGCCCCTGAGGCCCATCTGGAGACAGCTTCGTGAAAATGAGCAGTTATTGATATAGAGATACGCGTTGCCGTCCTCCAGTTCCATTTCCCGGGAGTAGCCGGTGACTCTGACCGGAAGAATCCCCGCCGCGTGTATAATCTCCTCAGGAACGTAGGTGCAGAGCCAGCCGAATACTTTCCCTCCCTGACGCTTATGCTCCAGAATTTGCTCGGTTTTGGGATAAGTATCGTTTATCTGGCGAAAGTGCTCCAGCGTCGGCAGTGGCACCGTGGTTGGTTGTGTAACTTCTATCACCATAATCAGCTAACTGATGCTATTTAATTAGCAGCCCTTTCCAGCGGTCAAGGCAATCCAAAAAGCTATTATAACCCTCTCGAGTTCCAGCACTTCAAAGTCCAGATTCAGGTAACCAGGTAGCCACCATCCACCACAACCATGCTGCCCGTGATGTAACTGGCCATATCCGAAGCCAGAAACAGGGCAACCCGCCCGATTTCATCGGCCTCACCCATCCTCCCCAGAAGCATGCGGGACATAAACGCTCTCAGATGCGCTTTTGCCTGGTTTCTCGGCGGACCGGAAAATACCGACCGCACACCTTCGGTCATAATGCATCCCGGCACAATAACATTCACCCTTATGTCATGCCTGCCCAGTTCCCGCGCCAGACTTTTGGTCAGCGTGAGGACGGCGCCCTTCGACGCCGAGTAAGCTGCCATACCGTCTCCCGAAGAGTGTATCGCTTCGATGGAGGCGATATTAATGATACATCCTCCCCGCCCCTGTTCTATCATCTTCCCACTTGCCACCTGGCTGCAGAGCAAGGTGCCTTTTAAATTAACCGAAATCACGCCATCAAAATCTTTTTCCGTCATCTCGGCCAGCGGTATTCTCGGATATATGCCGGCATTGTTTACCAGTATGTCGATGCTGGGCAGCAAGTTTGCCGCTTCCCTGACCATATTCTCCACGGCTTTCCCCTGACTGATATCGCATACCAACGGCTCAGCCCAGTACCCATAACCCTGCAACGTCTTGCTGGCCTGTGCCGCCTTCTCACCATTGACGTCGACGATGAGGACCTTGGCACCAGCCTCAGCCAATCGATAGGCAATGGCATAACCGATACCGGCAGCGCCACCGGTAACCAGAGCGCCCTTGTCGGTAAGTTTGATGAGCTCTTGAACGGCTGGATAATTTCGAGGCAAAGACATCGCCTAACCTTTTACAACAATACCTAGAATCTCTATGTATTTTATAAATATAAGTTAGAGCTGTCAAACAATAGAAACGGCACTGGAAAATACTTAGAAAAGAAAAAACGTGCTCTAATATTTACTTTTAGGAACCAAGGACGGTCAGGCGCACTTTCTGACGCAATGCCATTGGCCTGACCGCCGATACCTGAGTAGCCACCCTGCTTTTACCTACTGCTCAAGTAAGTCCTTGGTGCTCGGTAGTTCGCCGCAAATCCGCTCGTCAATTCTGGTTGCCTTGTCCAGCGCTCTTCCCAGCGCCTTGAACAACGCTTCTGCCTTGTGGTGGTCGTTTGTACCATAAGCAATGCGGACATGGAGGTTCATTCTGGCTTCTATGGCAAATGACTCGAGGAAGTGACGGATAAGGTCGGTGGCGAAGCCACGCATATCATTATCGTTGAAGGGCAGTTCCAGTACCGTGTAGCCACGACCGCTGATGTCCAGAGCCACGGTGGCCAGGGCATCATCCATCGGCACGGAAGCGTCTGCCATTCGGACGATACCCCGCTTCTCTCCCAGTGCCTCGGCAAATGCCTTGCCCAGACAGATGGCCACATCTTCGGCGACGTGATGCTGGTCATTTCCAGCGGCGGAAAGGGTGAGGTCGAATATGCCGTGCTGTGCCAGCTGCGATAATAGATGGTCGAACATCTTGATGCCTGTGTCAACCTCCCAGTTGCCGCTGCCATCGATGTTGAGCTCCAGGTTGATTCTGGTTTCTTTTGTATCCCGCTTTATTACAGACGTCCGATTAGACATTTATTTCCTCCCCAGTTCTCGGAGTACTTTCATCAGGGCGTCGGTATCCTCCGGTTTGCCCACGCTGATGCGTATGCTGTTCTGCAAACGCGGCAGGTTGAAGTAACGAACCAGTATCCCTTTTTGCTGGAGTTTCTGCTGCAGCTCACCGGCATCGCCTTTAAGCACCGAGCAGAAAATGAAGTTGGCCTGCGACGGAAGCGGCTTCAACCAGCCGAGTTTTTCGAGCTCCTGAAACATTCTGTCCCGTTCGGCAATTATGGCTTTTACCCTGCTCATCAGATAATCGACGTCTTTCAGCGATTCCTGCACCGCCACCAGCGCTGCCACATTAACATTATAGGGCAGTTTTATTTTAAGTAAATAACCGGCGATTTTCGGTGGGAAAATCCCGTACCCCACGCGCAGTCCAGCCAGTCCAGCCCATTTGCTAAAGGTTCTCAGCACCATCAGGTTCGGATGTCGGTCGACAAGTGGTATCACTGTCTTGCCATAGAATTCATAATAAGCTTCATCAACCAGCACCGGCACACCCGTTTCCAGCAACGCTGAAATATCGTTTTCCGGCGTCGCCGTGCCTGTGGGGCTGTTCGGATTGGCCAAAATAATCAGTTTTGTCTTCGGTGTTATGGCTGCCTTTACCTCATTCACTTCGACAGCATAGTCTTCATCTCTCGGCACATTGACCAGAGTGGCGCCATTGATGATGGTCCGGGTGCGGTACATATCAAAGGTGGGGATGCAGTTGATGACTTCATCGTTGGGCGTGATAAACAGGCCCAGAACATAGTCCAGCAGCTCACCGCTGCCGCAGGCTGCCACGATGCGACCGGCATCAACACCCACATAGTCCTGTAACTGACGGCGGAGCTTGGCCTGCGCCGCATCAGGGTAGATATTCCACTTCTGATACTCTGCCAGTGCCTGCAATACCCTCGGCGAACAGCCATACGGGTTCTCGTTGGCGTCCAGTTTGATGATTTCCTCTGCCGGAATGCCAATCTTGCCGGCAAGGGTCTCCGGCGACGTATGCGCGGAATACCCCCCCAGGCTTTGCAATTCAGGCCTGATTAATTTAATAATATCGTCCGATGCCACGTATTGAGCGCCTCCCTGCGTTGATAAAGTTATTTGCCTATCATCTACCTCGAGGACAGATTTTCATGCACTCCGCACAGCCTCCGGCCGCACTGCGGTAAGAACTGCAGGCATACTTATTTATAGCATACTGCTCACCGACTTTTGGCTCGGATATCGCTTTTGCCGGACAAATCTCAAGGCATATACCGCAGCTCGCACATTCCGTGCTGAATTCCCTGTTCGTTGGCTCAAGCTCAGTGTCGCTGAGGCAACAGGCAAGCCTCACTCTCGGCCCTAAATCAGGCGTAATCAGCAGGCTGTGCCATCCCATCTTGCCCAGACCTGCCGCTTCACCAGCATGCTTGTAGGAGAACACCGCTTCCATAAAGCGCATATCATAGGGACAACCTGCTGCCGGAAGCGGCAACGCCTTCAGTCCACGCTGGTGGAACGCTTTGGCAATATCATATGTTGACTTGGTCAATCTCCCATTAACGTAGTCCATATGCCGGGCAAGTAGGTCGCTAAGCGATGCCGCCCCCGTTATCCTTTCCGGAGATGATAAGTCCAGGACTTCCGGATAAACCTCCATCGCCAGCACCAGTACCGATTTTGTCTGCGGCAATAATCGCAGAGCTGTTTCCTCCAGCCTGGTGCCTTTCCATTCATCCAGAACCGCAACGCCTACCACATCAGCATCAAGTCCCAGTTTTAGCTCGCCCAGGGATATTCTCTGTGTATTTGTTTTCTGTTGACCAGCCATTTTAATCTCCTCTATTACGACATGGGCAGTATTATGACCATTTTGAACAAGTAATGACACTATGTCAAATACCGGAAACGAGATAACAGGTTAGTCCGGTTTCAACCGTTTTTCCACGGCCCGGGCATGGGCGTCGAGGCCCTCCGCCCTTGCCAGCAACGCCGCCGCTTTACCAAGCTGCTTGAGGCCAGCCTCATCGATGGCGATGGTATTTATTAGCTTGACAAAGTCAGTTATGTTAAGTGGTGAGCCGAAGCGGGCGGTGCCGCCGGTGGGCAGGACATGGCTCGGCCCGGCAATATAATCGCCCAAGACCACAGTCGCCGCGCTGCCGATGAACACACAGCCGGCATTGACGACCTTCTTCAGGCAAGCACCGGCATCTTCGACCATCAGAGACAGGTGTTCGGGCGCATATATATTGGCCAGCTCCAACGCTTCATCAAGGTGGTCAACGAGCACAATCATGCCCCGGTTCAGAGATTCGGCTATTATCGTTTGGCGCGACAGACCTGTTATCTGCTTTTTCAATTCCTGGTCGACTTTCCCCGCCAGTGCGCGCGAGGTCGTTATCAATATCGCGGAAGCCAAGGGGTCATGTTCCGCCTGCGCCAGCAGGTCGGCAGCGCAGTATTCCGGGTTTGCCGTGTCATCGGCGATAATCATTACCTCGCTCGGTCCCTGGAGGCCATCAATATCCACCACGCCGAAAACCAGCTTCTTCGCCAGGACCACAAATATGTTGCCCGGCCCACAGATTTTATCGACCCTGGGCACGGATTCGGTGCCATAAGCCAGTGCGGCGATTGCCTGTGCTCCGCCGATACGGAAAACACGGTCAATGCCGGCAATATCCGCCGCGATAAGCGTTGCCGGTGGTACCGCCCCACCTTTCCCTGGTGGCGTGGCCAGAATTACTTCCTTCACCCCTGCCACCCTGGCCGGTACCGCTGTCATCAGCACCGTTGATGGATACGACGCTGTCCCGCCGGGAACATATATGCCGACCCGCTCCAGAGGCCTTATCAGCTGGCCGGCATCCCCGGTCGCCAACTCATGCCATATACTATCTTTCTGCGCGGTATGAAAGGCGCCGATTCGCTCCGCCGCCAGTTTCAGCGCCGCGATAAGCTCACCGTCGATTTTTTGATAAGCACTGGAAACCTCATCTTTGGGAACCTCCAGCGATGACAGTCTTATGCCGTCTATTTTTATCGCCAGGTCGAAAATGGCCGCATCTCCCCTATCGCGCACCTCGTTGATAATGATTCTGACCGCCTGTTCCGGGTCACGGGTTCCAAAAAGCTCTTCCAGCTTCCCTTGCAACGACGGTGATATCGGATAGGATTCCACCGGAGTCAGGCGCGACAGCGCTTTCCTAGCCGCCTTAAAACCTTCGATTCGTCTCAAATTACACGCCCTCCATTGCCATGCCAATGGTCTCCACCATAGATTTCACTTTCACGCCCTTCTTGGAGCCGGTTCCGAGCCGGGTATTACCGATAAGACAGGCCGTCGATTCAAAAAGGGTGTCCACGATTTTCAGGTTGTGTCGGGCGATGGTCCCCCCAGTCTCGGTGTTTTCAATGAGCAAATCGGCATCATCAGGCAAAAATGCCTCCGTGGCCCCCCAGGTGGGAATCACCCGGTACCTGCCGAAGTGATTGTCTCTGGCGTACCTGTCGGCAATATTCACATATTCAGAGGCCACCCGAAACGGCACTGTTCTTCCTCCGATAAATTTCCTCAGACCAGCGACATCATCAACGGGCAGCTCTTTGCTGACAACGGCCACCACCCTCACCCTCCCCGATTTGAGGTCAAGGAGTTCCTTTACCGGACTCGAGGGAAACTGGTATAGATGGTCTGTGAGCCAGTCCCTGCCCGTGATTGCCAGGTCGAAGTTCCCGTTGGCCACCTGCAATGGCATGTCCTGCGGCCTTATCACTTTTACGTCGACGCCTTCGATATTGATAGCTGGCCGGCGATTCCCTGTTGGCGAGGGGTAATCTTCAATTCTAATGCCTGCCTTCTCCAGCAGCTGGAGCATCGGTGCCTGCTGGTGACCATCGGGCAGAGCGAGCCGAATAAGTCCATCTTCACCCTTCTTTACCGCCCGGGTAATTTTCTGCCGTGCTTCGGGCTCCTCCTTAACTCTTTCATCGGCTGGCAATCGGTCACAACTCTCGCAAATTGAGGTGACAACCCGGTCGAGGTCCTTCGCACTCCAGCTGCTCCGGTTCGCAATGAGGTAGGCGCTGAAATCAAGGACTCTGGCAACTGGAACCATCCCCATATCGACCAATTCCGCATCGGTGTGACCACTGATGAGAGCCAGGTCGGCATCCTC
>JAHJTL010000064.1 GCA_018829775.1 Chloroflexota bacterium
ACGCCCAGCTCGTCCAGGAACCAGTCGTATAATGGACGATGGTCTTCAAATTCCAGCGTGCAGATGGAATGGGTAATCCCTTCGACGGAATCCTCAAGGCCATGGGCCCAGTCGTACATCGGATAGATGCACCACTTATCGCCCGTGCGGGGGTGCTCGGCGTGCAGAATGCGATACATGACCGGGTCCCGCATATTCAAGTTCCGAGAAGCCATGTCAATTTTCGCCCGGAGCACGCGTGAGCCATCAGGGAATTCGCCGGCCCGCATACGCCGGAACAGGTCGAGGTTTTCCTCGATTGAACGGTTCCGGTACGGGCTCTGTCTGCCTGGCTCAGTTAAGGTGCCACGGTAGTCTCTTATTTCCTCCGCGCTCAGTTCATCAACGTAAGCTTTACCAGCTTCAACCAGTTGCACAGCATATTCGTACATTTGCTCAAAGTAGTCCGAGGCGTAGTACAGTCGGTCCTCCCAGTCAAATCCCAGCCATCTAACGTCTTCGATGATTGAGTCGATATACTCCTGTTCCTCCTTGATGGGATTGGTATCATCGAACCGCAGGTTGCAGAGGCCGTTGAACTCAGCGGCAATACCGAAATTGAGGCAGATGGACTTGGCGTGTCCGATGTGCAGATAGCCGTTCGGCTCCGGAGGAAACCGGGTATGGACCCGACCACCGTATTTATTTGTTCGGAGGTCATCATTGATAATGTCCGAGATGAAATCGCGGTATGGTTCAGAATTGGTTATGGTCATATTCGCGGAACCTTTCTATTGATTTCTACCCCAGCTTTCCCACCGCAACCCTGAGCCTCTTCAAACACCTTTCTTTACCCAGCACCGCCATCGTCTCAAAGAGTGGAGGGGCAGCAGTGCGGCCGGTGATAGCTACCCGAAGCGGGCTGAAAAGTTGCCCCACCTTGAGCCCCAGTTCCTCAGCCAGGGGCCGAAGCGTGCCTTCCAGCGAATCATGGTCAAAACTCTCCAGCAAGGACAGTTTTTCTTGAGCGGCTTTCAGTGCTTTGAGTGTAGTTTCGGTGGTCATCTTCTTACCCATTAGCAAAGATGCGTCATATTCCAATTCATCGAGAAAGAAGAAGTCAGCGTATGTCGCCGCCTCCGCCAGCGTGTTTATCCGCTCCCGAATCAGTGGCACAATTCGGCTCACGTATTCTTTAGAGACAGGCCGCTTCACCCCTTCAGGCAATCCGTTCTCCAAAAACGGCATAATTTTCTGCGACAACTCCTCGTAGCTCAACTCCCTCAGGAAAACCCCGTTCATCCAGTCGAGCTTTTCGTGATTGAAAATGGCCGCCGTTTTGCTGACGCGCTCCAGCGAGAAATTCTTTATCAGTTCATCTCTGGAGATGATGTCCGTCTTGTCATCCAGCGACCATCCCAGCAAGGCCAGGAAATTGACCATTGCCTCGGGGAGATAGCCCCGCTCATGGTACTCGGTGATGGACACCGCGCCATGCCGTTTGCTCAGCTTGGAACGGTCAGGCCCGAGTATCATCGGCAGGTGGGCAAGCTGCGGCATCTCGTAGCCAAGTGCTTCGTAGAGACGCTTGTGGCGCGGCACGCTGGGCAGCCATTCTTCGGCCCTCAGCACGTGGCTTATCTCCATCAGGTGGTCGTCAACAACGTTGGCCAGGTGATAGGTGGGGTAACCGTCCGACTTGAGCAGGACATAGTCATCGAGGGTGCTGTTCTCCACCACCACATCCCCCCAGATGACATCATTGAAGCCGGTCTGCCCTTCAAGAGGCATTTTGAAACGCACCACCGGCGTGATTTCTTCGGCTTCTTTCCGTTTTCTCTCTTCATCGCTCAGGTTGCGGCAGCGCCGGTCATAGCCGATAGATTGCTTTCTCTTCCGCTGTTCGGTGCGAATTTCCGCCAGGCGTTCCTGAGAGCAGTAGCATTGGTAAGCGTCGCCCTGCTTTACAAGGCGCTGCGCTGCCTCGCGATAAAGCTCCAATCGTTGCGACTGAAAATAAGGGCCATATTTGCCCCCCACCTCTGGCCCCTCATCCCAATCAAGTCCCAGCCAGCGCAGACCATCAAGGATGACATCCAGCGCTCCTTCCACTTTGCGGGCGACATCCGTGTCCTCGATGCGGACGATGAATGTGCCGCCGGTGTGGCGGGCGTAGAGCCAGTTGAACAGCGCCGTCCGGATATTGCCCACGTGGGGAAAGCCGGTGGGACTGGGAGCAAATCGGACTCTGACTGGTTTGGTCATTGAAGTACTCCTAAATACACAAGGCACTTAACTGTTCTTAAATGAAGTAAGGTGAGTCACTTTTTATATGGCCAGAGGAAGCGCAAATTGCTGTTTATACTCTCTTATTCTTCTCTCAGCTAGTTTCACATACTCTTCTTCTGTATCATAACCTATATAGTGTCTCCCGGTCTTAATTGCTGCCAAACAGGTTGAGCCGCTTCCGCAAAAAGGATCTAAAACTATTTCATTCCTAAAGGTATATAACTGAATCAATCTGTACGGAAGTTCCACAGGAAAAGGTGCGGGATGGCCTATCCTACGTGCTGATTCCGCGGGGAATGTCCAAACACTTTTTGTATACTTTAGAAATTCTTCTTTAGTTATTGTACTTACTTTGCCAGGCACATTTTGCCTATTAAACGCTTCTTTTGAAAAGACCAAAATATATTCGTGAGTATCTCTAAGTATAGGATTAGCAGCAGACAGCCAAGTCCCCCAAGCAGTAGAAGGACTAGCGCTAGAAGCCTTATCCCAAATTATTTCACCTCTCATAAAAAAACCGATTTCCAGCATATCTTGAATAATGTAGCTGTGTAATGGTATATATGGTTTCCTCCCCAAGTTGGCTAAATTTACACACGCCCTACCACCAGTAACAAGTTTTTTATGCACTTCTGTAAATATTCTCTTTAGTAGCTCCCTATATTCAATCAGAGTTAAATTTTCATCATATTCTTTTGTAACATTATACGGGGGTGAAGTTACCATCAGATGGACACTGTAATCAGGGATTTCGTTCATTTCCTCACTGGATTTACAAAAAATACGGTCTAAGGTCGATGGAGCAATCTCACATTCTAAATATAGTGTAGGTCTCTTGACTCTCTGACCTTCATAAAGCCTACTGTTGTAAAACTTCGTTGAATCGTGCCCGATTCGGCCTGGAGTTCCGAAGGAACTTGTCTCTGTGCCTTTTTTTCTAGTGAGATTTTTTTCCTGATCCACTATTCTCTCCAATAGTCAATCCATCTCTTATATGGATGATAGTCTATTTTTGATTTCTGCCACGTTATTTCGATAAATTTAGTTTTTTCGTCTCGCACCAATTGCAGTAAAGCTTCTTTACTAATCTCAACACCTCTAGGGTTTGTCCCAAGTTTAGGAAGTTTGATATACTTTTCTCTTCCTATTTCTTTAAATAATTTAGTCTGAATTTCCAGAGGGATATAATACACTCCTCCCCTATCGTTCCAAACTATTTGTACTAATACGATATCACAGCGTGGATGGTAGTTATTGAGAAACTCTCTCGCCTTTTGAGCATCAACCGTCCATATTAGTTTAACCCCGCTAAATCCTCTCCCCGTTATTGTTTTAACAGATACTGGTTGCCCAAATAATTCTACGTCAATCTCCGGCTCTATAATTGGGATGTCTGTTTTAACATTGCTTTCCCCAAATTTATAAATGAGCAAAGCAATTACTATCTTCTCACGAACAGAGCCTACTTCCATGCCAATTTTCCCAGCTCTAGAACTTTCCAGCTCAGCAATCTGGTATAAATAAGGTAAACGTCGTTTTATCTTGTTAATAAGTGACTCATCCGTGAATATTTCTATCAACTTATCATTCATTCACATAGTTCTCCACTTTCGGTTACTTAATTTATTTTATCATCAAAATTATCGACATTCTAGCTTATTTCTTTTAGCGCCTGCGCCAAATCCTCTGGCAGCTCAGACTTAAACTCCACATACTCGCCGCTCGATGGCAGCTTGAAGCCGAGGCGGCAGGCGTGCAGGAACTGCCTTGAGAGGTATGGCGACTTCACGCCGTAAACCGCATCGCCAACGACCGGGTAGCCGATGGCCGCCAGGTGTACCCGTATCTGGTGGGTGCGTCCCGTTTCTGGAAAGATTTCAAGAAGGGTATAGCCATCTAAATATTTTACGACCTGATACTGCGTGCGCGCCGGTCGGCCCTCCCTCACCACCGCCATCCGCTTGCGGTTCCGCGCATCCCGTCCGATGGCTGCGTCGATAATACCTTTCTCCGGCGTCAGGCGTCCTTTCACCAGCACCAGATACACCTTGACCACAGAACGTTTTCTGAACTGCTCTATCAGGTCCATCTGTGCTACCCGGTTTTTGGCCACAATCATCAGGCCTGAGGTGTCCTTGTCCAGCCGGTGCACGATGCCCGGTCGGAGGGAATCGCCCATCTGGGCCAGATGGGGAACATG
>JAHJTL010000065.1 GCA_018829775.1 Chloroflexota bacterium
CTTTGGCACTAGCCGGGAACGAGTAAGACAGTGGTTAGTTAAGCATTACGGTTCAACTAAGATACATACGTA
This sequence comes from Chloroflexota bacterium, assembly GCA_018829775.1. Lineage (NCBI taxonomy): Bacteria > Bacillati > Chloroflexota > Chloroflexota bacterium. Next base: position 73 of record JAHJTL010000065.1, read on the forward strand.
CCTTACAACGGCCGATCTTGCACGTAAAGCTAACTGTGACCTACTGTATATATACAGATTGAGGCGCCAAGGTGCAATTAGCGTTGTGAAGGTGTCAGGCAAGAAAAAGTTGCTATGGGATCCGGAGGTTGCATACATCGTGACCCAATATGTTCGCAGCCGTCTCTGCCGTGTATGTAAGCGACCTCTGCCCAAGGATCGCTGGGCCTACTGCTCTGACGAATGTTACGCTCAATTTTTCGCCGAAGCCCAGAAGCACAGTTATCTGAGAATGTCCGAGCAGCAAAAGATAACACATAATCAAAGAGTAGCTAGGTGGGTAAAGGCTCACCCACGACAGGCCAGGCGAATTAGGGTGCGGGGCCAACAGAAATATGATGCCAAGAAGTCAGCCCGCAGGTACCACAGTCAAGAGTATTTGATATTCAGAAGGTGTTCTGTACCGGTGGGCACTGTGGTCAAGGTACTCGGATGGGGAGCAACAAGAGCCAAGCTAAGAGTTGAGTGGGGAGAAATGATTGTGGAAGTCCCATTGTGCTGTGTTAAGCGCCTACAAAAGAAAAAAGAGTAGTTCGGATCTGCCGTAAAGGGGCTTTCAGAACACGTTAGGATGCCAAGGTACTGGTCGTTTGCCCAAAGGCCAATCGCAGATTAGTCGGTGGCAGCAACGTTCAGGTACATGATATCTTAGCCTACCCGAGGAACCAGTCTATTCATATATCGAATTACAACATTGCGAAAGCTGGGAAGCTGTTTATTGACCAAGGGCTTTAGTTACACCAGCGACATGGTCAACAATGAAATCCTTCTTCTTACCGCATGCCGCTTTCAATACTGCCAAAAGTGAGCGTATAAACCCTAGAACAAACCGGAGCGCGATATAAACATAGTCAATTTATGTAAATTTTCTGGCAAAATGTATTGACAAATAATTTGTTAACCTTTATTATAGGTGTGATATTGATAAAAAAGGAGGTGATGTAATGGCAGGACCCGCGAGGGGAGCGAGCTTTGAGCTCGAAAAACAGACCCAAAGAAATCTTTGTCTCCATAAAATAAAGGGAGCTATGGAAATATCTCTGTTTGTGGAGATATAGGTATATCAAAAAAAGGAGTAAAATTTAAAGTCGATGAAAAAGAAAATAACTAAAATATGGGGTATAGGCCTGGTAGTCGTTCTGGCAGCCAGCCTGCTGCTATCGGCAGCCCCGGTTTCGGCGAGTGAGCTTGCCTGGGGCACAGAGGGCACTCCGGGCACCACGGGCCTGAAGATTCTGCACGAAACAACTGCAGCGCAGGGTGACGTCACCGAGTTCGTCATCGGTCCCGATGGGACCACGCTCTGGGCTGTTTCCGTGGAGAACACCAAGCTCTACAAGTCAACCGATGGCGGTGCGACCTGGTCGTCAAAGACGCTGCCCACCGGCCTGACCACTCCCCGAGGCGTGGCCATTGCCCCCGACGATGCCAACATGGTAGCGGTCTGGGGTGACACTATCGGGGTCTACGTCACCACCGACGGCGGCTCCAGCTGGGGCAGCCTGGGCACCGTCCAGGAAACTGGCGGAGCCGTGGCGACAGGACTCCGCGACATCGCCATTTCCACAGAAGACTCCGGTAAACACTACGTTGCCGTCGCTGGTATCGAAGCCGGCCCTCTCGGCAACATCTGGTACTTCAATATCGGCGCCGCGGCACCGGCCTGGACCGAGATAAACGACAAGACCGGCTGGGGTTTTGCCGCGACAACCGATGTCAGAGCAATTGCCTTCTCCCCCAACTTTGCCTCGGACTTCATCCTGCTCGCCCTTTCCATAGACCCTGGTACGCCTCAAGTTAGCCTGGAGATGTACAGCTTCAACCAGAGCATGTGGAATGCGAGTGCCGGCTTCACCGGCTACCCGGTACAGGTATATACCGGCGTAGGCCTTTCCGCCCTTAGTGCAGCCGACCTCGGTCTGTCACCGGACTACCTGGGCAGCGATGACTCGATGCGCGTCGTCTTTGGCGCCATTGATGTCGATGTCGCCGCCGGTGATGGTATCTACCGCATGAAGGACACCAGCGTGAAGGCCCTCAAGACGGGGACTGGAAATGACGCTGGCAGTATCGCCTATGACGGCACGAACCTGGTGGCCGGGCAGGCTGCCGGCGGCAGCGCCATCTGGCGCTCCGCTGACGCGCTGGCTTCATCCCCAACCTTCAGCACCACCTCTTCTCTGAAGCGTCCGAGCCCGACAGGTTCTACCAACCCCGTCGTCGCCTGGAACGGCGCTGACGTCCTCGCCGGCACCACCGGCGTCGACAGCTGCTTCGCCATCTCCAGGGACAACGGCAAGAGCTTCAACGGTATCAGCCTGATTGACCACCCGATAGGTGCTGGCGCCATCGAGGACATGGCCGTCTCCCCGGATGCCAGCAAATTCTACCTGGTCACCAACGACGGCACCGACCTCCGCGTCTGGCGTAAAGCTTCCACGTGGGAGTCAGTACTGTCCATAGCCGCTACTACCGGTTACATCGTCAGGATTGCCCCTGAAGACGCGGACACGATTTACGTCGGTAAAACGGCTGGCACAACCCTCTACTACAGCAGCGAGGGTGGAGACACCAAGTGGTTCCAGCGCGCCTGCCGCTACAACGTGCAGGACCTGGCCCTGGAGAGCTCCGACGTCCTCTATGCCGCGGTGAGCGCTGACTCGAAGGTCAGCAAGAGCACCAACAGCGGCTTCACCTGGGCCTCCTCCAAGAGCTGCGACTTCGCCGGCGCGGGCAACGTCAACTCAATACGCAGCCTCGGCGAGGACAAGTTGATTGCCGGCAGTGCTGCCGGTTACGTCTCCTACTCGACGGACGGCAACAGCTCCTGGACCAAGATTTCCAAGCAGCTTGGTGACGCGGCTGCTACCGTGGTTACCGCCAGCGGCCTGTCC
>JAHJTL010000066.1 GCA_018829775.1 Chloroflexota bacterium
CCTTCGCTCCGCACTGTCCTTCTCCGTCCTGGCTTTCATACGCTGCCGATACAGCCATGCTTTCAGGCGGTTCAGCTCACCGACCTGATGGTCGCTAATTGAGTCTACGGCGATATCGGCAGGCATCTCACCTTTGCACCGCCAGCTTTGCACTCCGCCGGATTACCCCTACGTATCAAGGGGGGAGGGGGGTGACCATATAGGCTCTATTTCCCTTCATTTTTTACCTGCCCCGGGTCACCCTGAAGGGCAATATTGTGCAAGGTAAAAATAACCTGTATTCCGGGGCTGCATTGTTCTTGTTCGAACGTATAGATAGATTGGTTGATTGAATAGTTAGTATAGACTGAATAGAATAGATGGTCGGGACTTATCAGCAGCGGGTGAAGTGAATCAATCTCCAAAAGTAATTAAAAGATGGATTGTTGCTGCAAAATCGTAGCCTTTAGGAGGGCGTTTACTATAGATATTAATCCAGTAACGGCTTGACAAACGCGTGTAAACAAGATAAGCTAACATTGTGAATACAAGATTGACGTTAGGCGAGAGAATCCGTCAATTACGAGAAAAGAAGGACATGTCATTGCGGGAATTGGCCAAAAAAGTGGGTGTATCTGCGGCATTCTTATTCGATATCGAACTTGGTCGTCGAAATCCGTCGGACAAGTACTTGAGTGCAATCGCAAGGGCTCTGGAAACCCCACTTGATGAACTTAAACAATATGACACACGTCCAACCATGCGCGACCTTCGGCGGATGACTATCTCAGACCCTCAGTTTGGCTTTGCTTTTCGTCAACTAATTGACAAGAAAATCACACCTCAGGAATTGTTAGATTTTATCGGGGAACAGAATAAGGACAAGGAAAAGGAATGAAGACTTTTAAGACGCAGGCTGGTCCGTTTAAGGAGAGGCCATACTACAAAGACCAAGAAATTGAGACGACCTGTGCCGACGAACTGCGCAAGGTAGACCTTTTCCCATCCTCACCCCAACCGATACGTATTGAGCGTTTCGTGGAAAAGCGCTTTGGAATTACACCTGTCTACGAGGACCTGCCAGAAGGTTTGCTCGGATTCACCAAGTTCGGACTCAAAGGTGTGGAGGCAATTTCAGTCTCCAGACTCCTTGCCGAAGAGGGGAGCAAGCCTGCAGAGCGTCGTATCAATACAACACTTGCGCATGAGGCTGGGCATGGACTCCTTCATGCTTATCTGTTCGCACTTGGAAAACAGACTAAAGCTCTATCGCTTTTCGGAGATAGTGTAGACCGAAAACAGATGAAACTCCTCTGCCGGACAGGCGGTGTACAAGGCGTTCGAGAGAGCGAGGGAACCACTGGATATGACGGACGCTGGTGGGAATATCATGCAAACCGAGTAATAGGTGCTTTATTGCTGCCACAGACCTTAGTTCATGAGGCTTTAAGGTCTGTCCTTATGGAACGGGGAATGTTAGGAACTAAGGTTCTTGAGTCTACGCGTCGTGAAGAAGCAGTGCGAATTCTGGTTGATGTGTTTGATGTAAATCCAATTGTGGGTAGGATACGTTTGGATGGGATGTTCCCGCTGTCTAGCGAACAACAGTTGACACTGTAAATTTTTTTTGTTATAATGTTAACAAAGTAAGCTTACAATAACTGACACGCACAACAGCGTAGTCAGGGAACAAGGAGGAAATTATGAGTGATACTAAAGCAAAGGGACCCAAGTTCTACCTCGATATTGAGGGGGAAGAGAAACCGTGGGACAAAGACACCATAACCACGGAAGAGATTGCCGCCCTGGGAGGATGGGACGTTTCTCTGGGCGTAATCTTAATCGATAAGAAAGACAACACAGAGCGTACGCTTAATCCTGGAGAGATCGTTGAACTTAAGCCTGGGATGGGATTTTCTAAGAAAGTGAGATTTAAGAGAGGCTGTTTAGTTTGCAAGAACGCATTGAGGAAGAACTAGCACTTATCCGTTGGAAGATCCCCGAGGCTGAATATCGAGAAGATGGTCAATGGGTTCGCATTCCTTCATATTCATTGCCTGAGGGCTGGAACAATTCGTCTACTGAAGTGGCCTTTCAAATTCCCAGCAGCTATCCGGGCACTCCACCCTATGGAATTTACGTCCCGGCTGGTCTACAGTTCAACGGAGCGAGGCCGAACAACTATACAGAGCCTGCTGGAAGCCTACCACCTTTTGCAGGCGCGTGGGGAGTTTTCTCATGGGCACCAGGTGATGGTCAGTGGCGACCCACTACTGATATCAGGAAGGGGTCTAATCTGCTCAATTGGGTAGTCGGCTTTGCCGACCGGTTCAGGGAAGGATTGTGATGAATCGAGTTATGATCCACATCCCACTGAAAATATATCGCGTCGTGTTGGCACACCTTTTGCCTTCCCGCTTACGAAATGAAGAAGCGGGCTTCATGTACGTTCGTCCAACGTCTGGAAAAGACGGCAACAGCTTTGAATTTGTGGATTGGGACCTTATTCCACCGCATGGCTTTCTGGTGCGTTCTCGCTACAATTTTGAGCTAACAGATGAATCACGCGCAAGAGTCATCAAGCGTGCCCACGACCTCGGCGCGTCTCTTGTTGAAATGCACTCTCACAGCGGCTCATTCCCAGCAGCATTCTCGCACAGCGACCTGATTGGTTTCGCTGAATTCGTGCCTCACGTTTGGTGGAGACTTCAAGGGAAACCCTACTTTGCGGTAGTCGTTGCACGCAAAAGTTTTGACGGTCTGGCCTGGCTAGTCGGACCAGACACTCCTCAAAGACTGGACGGAATCGTTGTGGGCGAGAATATTTTTGTACCGACTAAACTTTCTCCGCTCAGGTATAACGCATATGGACAATGAAAGGTATGACCGAAACATAAGATTCTTTGGCAAAGAAGGGCAGGAGCGCCTGGGTGCCGCCAAAGTCGCTGTCGTAGGAATCGGCGGGCTCGGAACACACGTTGTTCAGCAGCTTGCCCTTCTTGGTGTAGGTCAACTTGTTCTAATAGACCCGCAAGATTTGGACCGTACCAATTTTAACAGATACATCGGAGTTTCCTATGATGATCCGGTTCCAGGGACGCTTAAGGTCGATATAGGCAGCCGGATTGTGAAGAAAATGAATCCGGAAACCAGAGTAGTCAGGATTCCCGATTCCCTCCTAAGTCAAAGAGCCTTCAAAGCCGTAATTGCTTCAGATTATATCTTTGGCTGTCTCGACCGGGAGGGAGCAAGACTGATTCTGAATGAGCTGTGTTCGGCATACTCCAAACCCTATTTTGACCTCGCCTCCGAGATATTTTCGGGCAATCCTCCACAGTATGGCGGGCGATTATGTGTTGCCTGGGATGGCCGTGGTTGTATTGTCTGCTACAGGGAGTTAGACGTTGCAGAGGCGCAGACCGACCTGATGAATCCTAAAGTCAGGCAGGATCGGGATACTATTTACGGTGTCCCTCGCGAACTTCTTGGCGAAGCAGGGCCGTCTGTGGTTTCTATCAATGGAGTTATTGCATCTCTCGCTGTCACAGAATTCATGCTACTTGTGACTGGCGTTCGGACCATACCAAAGAGACTAATCACGTATCGTGCTCACACTGGCGGAGTGAGTGTGAAGACCGATGACCCAGAGCCAGATTGTTACTACTGTGTGGGGCTTCGGGGAAAAGGGGACGCCGCTGACGTGCAGAGATACTTGAGGTCAGGAATCAGCCTATGAACTCTGACAGAATGTCGTTAGTCCATCTATTTGAGAGATATACGAGCGTATTTCGAGCGCTCACTGGTAACTTGGCGAGTTATTGGCATAATATACCCCTGAAGTGGCGTCGCAGAATAACGTCCTGGCTTGTACCAATTACAGTAGGCCAGATTGTAATATTAATTTGGGGCCCAGGGGCTTGGCTATCGCTACTGATCAGTGTGAGTCTATTGGGCTGGGTCATGAAACAGACAGGATTTCGATCCGTGGGGAAAATAGAAGCATTATTGGGAAAAGTCTGGGACTATTTTCGAGGTTCAATCTTATTTGCTCTCCTCCCGGTGCTATGGCAAGTTTTGAAAAGCATAGCCAGTGGCGATATCTCGGGAGGCTTGATTCAATTGGCAGTCTTGGGGATCATAGTTGCCTTCGTTTATGAGAGATTTAAAACCCTCCCTAAGTCCTGGACCAAGCTCATGAGTCAGAAACCCCGGAAGGTGTATAGAAGATGGAATTAATAATCAAAATAGACGCAGAGTCGAAAGGAGAACAGAATGGCTAGAATACCGAAGCACATGAATGGTGGCCATGACCAGGTGGTAAAGAAACTAGCTGGTCAACTCAAACAGGATGGCTGGCAGGTGAAAGCCGACTTGCCAAACAGAAAACAACCTGACCCTATCGGCAAGAAAGGCAGGATTCCTGACATCCAAGCAACGAAATTAGGGCGCAACAAGCTCATTGAGGTAGAGACTCCCAGCACAGTCAATAGTCACAGGGAACAGGCTTCCACATTCCGGAGGAGTGCAGCGCAGAAGAAAAACGCTAGCTTTGATCTTGTTTTGGCCGATGATGACTAGTTAATATGGAGGACGATATGGATAAGCAGAAGTGCACTCCCGGCGTCTATCTCGTTATTGGCGAAAGAGGGGTTCGTATCGGTCAATCGAGCTGCATGGAGACTCGGGTCTCACGGGTCAGGAAAGAGCATGCAAACTGTATAGGTAAGACCAAGCGTGTACTACAGATTCCAGTCATTAGCGGTAAAGAGCGGCTGAGCTTGGAGCGGGATTTGATAAAGGCATTAGACCCGAGGTGTAATATACAAGGAAAAAGGGTAAAATCCAGTCGATGACATGCGACCAATATATAAGCTGAGAATCCCATCTAGCAACACGGTTGTTTGGAATTGTAAGATGAGAGAAGAGCACCGTAATGGAGGGAATTTATGAGGTCCGTTGATTTCTATGAATTTGTGGGCGTTATTGTTCCAGGAGCAATACTGCTTGTAGCCACTGGCTATCTCGTAGATGTCGGAGCTGCTAAGGAATTCCTTCTCCCGACCGGCGTTGGAAATGCTGTCGCATATCTCGTGCTTGCATACGTTACTGGTCATCTACTTCAAGCCCTAGGTAACTGGTTTGAAAATATCTACTGGAAGGTGTGGAGGGGCATGCCAACCGACTGGCCAATCACCAGGCCGGAATATGTTGAATCAGAAGATTGGAAGAAGATAATTGAGTCGTATTTTGGCGAGTTATACAAAACTGGGGAAACAAAAGAGTGGCACCATATAATTGGACAAGTTCGATCCACGATCTACGCTGCTAATAGGGCAACACGGTTGCACATTTTTAACGGCAATTACGGAATGTTTCGGGGGCTCGTAACGACAGAACTGCTGCTCATGGTGTTCGCATGGCAGAGTCACTATAACCTTGTTTTTGTTTATGGCATCTTGGGAGTTACCTTGATACTGTCTGTTGCTCGTATGCATCGCTTTGCAATACGTTATGCCAGAGAGTTGTTTGCCAACATTGCCGAGCTTCCGACTAAGACAAGAATGCCTGTAGTGAAAGGAGAAGAAAATGCTTAAGTGTATTATTTGGGACGTACAACATGGAAGCTCCTCCTACATCAAAACACCCAATGGAAAACACTTCGTAGTGGACTTGGGAATAGGTTCCTATAAAGGTCGAGATGTATCATTTAGCCCCCTTTTACACTTGAGACATAAATGGGGCGTGAAGCAACTAGATTATGTGATGATAACGCATCCACACACGGATCATATTGCTGATATTTTTAATTTCGACCTTCTGTCACCAAGCGTATTAAGTCGCCCGAAACACTTGAGCGCTTCAGATATTTGGTCTGCGAACCAAAATGCTAATGCCGAGGCCAGAAGGATGATACAAAAATACCTTGATATAAATGACAGGTACTCAAATCCGTTGACACCAGGTTCAAGTCCTTTAGAATCAGGAAATAACGGTGGCGTGGAAATACAGACCTTCACTTCCAGCGACTGTGCTAGAAGCAATCTGAATAACCACAGCATGGTGATGGTAATATCCTATGCTGAGTCAAAAATCATCATTCCTGGCGATAATGAACCAGCATCTTGGAAGGAATTGATAGGTATTTCATCCTTTAGGTCAGCGATTTCCAATACCGATATTTTAATAGCGCCCCATCACGGAAGAGACTCCGGCTTCTGTGTCGACTTGTTCGAATATTTCAAGCCCAGGCTTACAGTGATTTCGGATGGACGTTTCTCAGATACAAGTGCAACTGACCGTTACGCCGCAGTGACTAAAGGATGGACCGTACACCGAAGAGGTGGGGGAGACGCTCAGAGAAAATGTGTCACAACACGGAATGACGGCGTGATAGAGGTTGATTTAGGTAAAAACACTGATGGAAAACCATTTATCAGCGTCACAGTAGACTAGTACAAATGACACTCAATTCAGCAAAATAAGACACGACACAGATTTGTCACACTTACTAAATTTGGCCTGCCCCCATAAAGGATATCATCTTTTAAGTTAGAGTTGTCGGCAAAATGGTTCCTTAGGCTGCACAATCTGACGTAATGTGCAATTTTACAATCTCACTCCTATTATTTACTCCCCAAATCTTTATTAAAACTGGACCAGTTTTTGGGCGGCAGGTCACTGCTTCAGTTCCGGACAAGCCAGATTCTTGTAGTTAGTCGCATGTTCTGTGCGCCATAGCTCCCACGTTTCGTCGGGATCATACCCCGGTTTAAGCCGTATCACTTCCATAAACGGGCCCGCTACTTCAGCCCTCCCATGCCCGCCAGTACTGGTGTCGAAGTCTCAAAGCTGATACACCCTGAACTTCTTATCGAGATAGAAGCTATCGCGGTTGTTGATTGGTTATCGTAACCGGCGATATTGAATCAGAACCTGCTCAGCGTCCTGATTATTTCACCGTCCTTATCCCTTATGTTTATTCTGATAGGCAGCTCACCGGGAAGGGCATGCGTCGCGCAGGCGAGGCAGGGGTCATAGGCGCGGAAGGCCATCTCCACCATGTTGAGCAGCCCTTCCTTTACCTCGGGACCACTGACAAAGCCCTCGGCTGCCTTCTTCACGGACAGGCAAATAGGGGCGGCATTGTGCTGAGTAGCCACGATCAGGTTCGCCTTGGTCAGCAGCCCGCGCTCATCGGTTTCATAATGGTGAATCAGCGTGCCTCGCGCGGCCTCAACGCAGCCAACTCCTTTCTGTTTGAGCTTCAGATTCATATTGCGTATATCTTTGCTGGTCAGCAGCGGTTCATTGGCGATTCTCTGCATGTCCTCGGCGGCCTGGAGCGCTTCAATCAACCTTGCCCAGTGGAAAGCCAGGGTATGGTGGCTTGGCCTGCCGCCAAGCGCATCAAACATCGCCTCGTACTCCTTCTGTGCCAGTGGCGTAGCCATGCCTTCAGCGGCATTCAGTCTTGCCAGAGGGCCAACACGATACAGTGATGTGCCGTCACTATCGTTTAGGCCGTTCCAGCCAATTTGCTTCAAATGGGTTAATCGGACATAGGTCCACGGCTCAACCCACTCACCAATATGGTCGATATACTCACTGGGGTCAAAAAGCGCGTACTCTTTGCCTTTGGGGTCGACGACACGCAATTTCCCTTCATAGAAGTTGACCTTGTTATCGCTGTCGACCAGCCCCATATAGTAGGTATTCAACTTGTAGGCATCGTTGAGGACTAGGTCGAGATTTTGCTTGTTGGCCACTACCACATCCTTAAAGAGTTTCAGGGCAAACTGAGCGAAGTCAACAGTATAATCAGCCGTTTCTTTTATCCAGACTCTCTCCTCCTCCGTAATCCCCCTGGGGACACCTCCCGGCAGCCCCCCTTCCGGGTGCGGCGGCTTACTGGCGATGAGTCGGATGATATCCCGGCATCTTTTCCTTACCTCGATTACCTTGCCCCCGATTTCAAGTCCAACTTTATCGATAAGGCCGAGGACGTTCCTCACCGCCGGGTCGGCGTCGGCGCCGACCACAAAATCAGGCGCGGCAAGGAAGAAAAAGTGAATATAGTGGTCTTCCACGTAAAAAGCATTGTAATGTAGTTGCCGGACTAATTTCGCTGCTGTCGTTGGTTCCACTCCATAGACAGCGTCAACTGCTTTGGTCGAGGCCATGTTGTGAGGGGTCGGGCATACACCACAGATATTGGGCGTTATTCGCGGCATTTCCTCAACCGGTCTGCCCAAGCAGAACCTCTCGAATCCTCTCAGTTCCACCACCTGCCAGTACGCATCTTCCACGTTTCCCTTGTCATCAAGGAAGATCTCGATTTTCCCGTGGCCCTCGAGTCTGGTTATCGGATTAATGGTTATTTTCTTCGCCATCGCAACGTCTCCTTATTGCTCCTGTTAACGTCTCTTTCTCAGCAGGGATACCGGCAGGGTGAACCGATAGATATAGCCAGCGAGGTCATCCAGCTTGTCGATGAGCCTCTTCATTTCCTCGTCATCTTCGACGTCAAGCAATGCGGCCAGGGCAGAGATGAACTTGGCTCCCGAGTCCTCCACCCCCTCCACCGGACCGAAACAACCCCGGCAGGGCATATTGATATTGATACAGCTCTCTCCGCAGCCACCGCGAGTTGCTATACCCATGCAGAGTATGCCTTGAACCAGAAAGCAGGTATCAGGGCTGGCTTCAACTTCATGAATTCGCTTGATATCGTTTATCTCTATCTTCGATGGTTTGGTAACATTTCGTTTGCAGGTATCACACAGTGCCTTATGTGGCGCCAGTGTAGCACCCTTTGGCGGTAGCTTTCCCTCAAGCACCGCGTTCACTGCATTGGCGATGAGGTCGGGGGGAGGGGGACACCCCGGGAGGTAGTAATCAACATCGATGATTTGCTTCAGCGCGAACACCTGCTCGTAGAATTCGGGCAGCGTTAATTCTTTTCCATCTACCTGCGACGTGGGCTGAGGATAGTTACCCTTCGGATTCACCACGGTTGGGGCATCACGGTAAACCCAGTTGAAAATGTCTTCTTTGGTTCTGAAATTGGCCATCCCCGGCGTGCCACCGAAGCAGGCACAGGCACCAAAGGCCAGAACCAGCTGCGACTTCTCTCTGAGCAGCCTGGCTACTTCTTCCTGCTCCGAATTCCTGATGTTGCCATTGATGATGCTCAACGTTATCTCGCCGTCTTTCATGGCTTCAAGGTGATGGTACTTATAGTCCAGGGCCACCGGCCAGAATATAAGATCAACCACCGCAGTTACCTGCAGAATCGCTTCATTGAGGTCAACGACAGCTTCATCGCAGCCGCCACAGCCCCCAAGCCAGCATATGGCTACTTTAGGTTTAGAGACCATCTTTTTCCCCTCTCTTTACAAATTTCATGGTTGATTTACCCCATTGAGGCTATATTTGCCTTACCGGACCCAGCACTTTGACCGTTTCACCCATGCTTTTCACCAGCTCTGGAATCCTCTTCCCGTCAGGGTCAAGCGAGAGCTCCATCCTGACCCTTTCCGGCTCGATTCCATAGCTATCAAGCACCTTACGAAGGAGTTGAACCCGCTTTTTTGTC
>JAHJTL010000067.1 GCA_018829775.1 Chloroflexota bacterium
CCCGAGTTTACCGCGAAGGCGGTGCGTAAGTGGTTGAATCGAGTCGGAGTGAAGACTCTGTTTATTGAACCCGGTAGCCCGTGGGAGAACGGTTACGTCGAATCATTCAACAGTAAACTGAGGGATGAATTACTGAATGGTGAGATCTTCACAACCCTGACCGAAGCGAAGGTATTGATTGAGCAATGGAGAAGGGGGTACAATCAGGTGAGGCCGCATAGCGCCAAGGGCTACAGGCCTCCGGCACCTTGAAGCTAAAATGCTCGCTGCGCTAACTCTGTAGGTGGTGCCACTTCTGGGGGCAGGTCAGAGCGGGGGTGAGTATTTGGGATCATTTTAATCCGAAGCCAGGTCGCAAAAAACGCTTACAGAACGAAAAAGAGGACAATGTTTGAAGAAGGGTGAGAATTTTAATGGAGAAATATTCAATTTGGGACATTACATCGTCATTTTATCGATTTTTTCTGCAATTCTAATGAAAATTGTACTTAATATTGGTCATTTTAAGTACAATTTTAGTGCAATGTTGAGCCTGTCGTACTACGCGGTAGTACGACAAATACGAACAAACAAGACTAAAATATGCTTTTGGTAGTACTACAATGAGTTTTATTCGAAACGCTGTAGCAATTATCAACCGCCATAAGAATATTATTGTCACTAGAGAGCAAGGGAAAGGCGGAATACTACATACCGATAGAGCGACATTTGTTGCTGTAAGAGAATTTGCTAAAGCTAGAGGGATGTCATTAATACGCATGACGATAATATTGCTCAATCTGGGCATGTATTTATTTTTAGAAGTTGAAAGAGCAAGGATATACTATGAGGCCCAAAAACGCAAGGGTGTAAAAGAAAAAGAGAGCGATGTTTGAAGACAGATAGAGTCCTTCAATGGGAAGCTGAGAGACGAGTTACTCAATCGTGAGATATTTACCACACTGACTGAAGCAAAGATATTGATAGAACAATAGCGGCAGGAGTATAATCATGTTCGACCACATAGTGCTTTACGTTATAGACCACCAGCTCCTGAGACTAGACTTCCGGTAATCCTAACTTAAAGAGTGGTACCCTTTATGGGGGTCATACCGAATTTTTACTACGTGAGTTGACCCACAGTTTTTACAGGTTATTCTACTAACTACTTCTATCATAATCCACCCCCTAAAATTATCTTAGCTCACCAACCAACTAAAATGGAACGCTACCTTTTGTGCACTTCTATTGACTAAGTTCATGTAGAAATAGTACATTAATAACTAATAAAAGAAGCAGAGGTCTTATTATGAAAAATTACGTTAATAAGACTGAGGTCTGTGGTTCGAGACCACAATGGCCCATTTCAAAGCTAAAAAGCAGGGCGCGGTCCAAAATGAACAATGCTAGACCACAGTCCTGTTGGGAAAATACAACTTCGTGCAATCGCCCGTCTAGAGCATAGTCTTGTGCGTGATGTCACCACGGCATGCTTCAGGTCCGTTGGCTTCATCTTCCTCATCGTGGCCATGGCCCTCTCCTTTGTTAGTGTCTTCATAGCCGCTGGCTGCGACAAAGTAATATCATCGGCCATTCTGTCGGTGCCGGGAGGAAAATGGGGTGTCTTTGCCATAGTGATGTTCATCGCCTTCATTATGGGTTTCTTCATTGACTGGATGGGCATCGTCTTCATTTTAGTCCCCATAGTTACACCTATTGCCAAAACACTGGGTTTTGACGAAATCTGGTTCGCCATGATGATCTGCGTTAACCTTCAGATGTCCTTCATGACCCCGCCTTTCGCCTGGGCTATATTCTTCCTGAGGGGTCAAGCCCCACCTGATTTAGGCATAGCTCTGACTGACATCATACGAGGGGTAATCCCGTATGTTATTATGATAATGATCTGCCTCGGGCTCATGGTCGCTTTCCCTCAGATAATCCTCTGGTTACCCAATCAGATGATCAGATAGCACCTGAGACACCGCGAATTTAAAGCGCAAGTCAGCGCTTGGGAGGCGCGACCAGGCTCTTTCAGATAAAGGCAGATATTTGTCCGTGTTGACTGGTTGAAGGGCGATGCCATATATTAGTAGGAGGTCTCTATTATGCCAAAAGCATTTGTCAACGGGGTCAATCTACACTATGAAGTGACGGGAAAGGGTTTCCCACTCATCCTGGGCCACGAGTTCTGCGCCGATCTGGAATCCTGGGACCACCAGGTGAGATTTCTACAAAGGCGCTATCAAGTTATCACCTACAATGCCAGAGGATGGCCGCCGTCCGATGTACCAAGCAGTCCCTCAGATTATTCCTGGGAACACGGCGTCGAAGACCTGCATCAGCTCCTGCGCCATTTAGATATCAAGGAAGCCTATATCGGTGGGCTCTCCCTCGGGGGCTATGTGAGCCTGGCTTTCGGCAGCGCCCACCCGGAAATGGCCAGGGGGTTGATTCTGGCCGCCACCGGAGCCGGCGCCTTCTTCGATAAGGAAACCCGGAAAGAGTGGGAACGTCTGCAAGAAGGCCATGCGCATAAGATAGAAACCGAGGGCATGCATAAGCTAAAGGATGAATACGCTTATGAAGCGAACCGAATCCAGCTCCGCCACAAAGACCCCAAAGGATGGGAGAAGTATTACGAGGCGCTGGGCCGCCATTCCGATATCGGCTCAGCCAATACTATCCGGCGTTTTATCATCCCGAGGCCGACCATCTACGAGCTGGAACCACAATTGAAGAAAATCGATCTGCCTACTCTGATATTGACCGGAGATGAAGACCAGCCATGCGTTGAGCCCGGTATTTTTATGAAACAGAACATGCTTAACTCAGGTCTGGTAGTTTTCCCGAAGTCCGGCCATACCATCAATGTAGAGGAGCCTGAGCTTTTCAACTGGTCACTGCTCGATTTTCTGACCTCAGTCGATGCGGAAAGCTGGTGATGTGAAGATGAATATGTTCGACCTATCGAATAAAGTAGCCATCGTTACCGGCGGGAACCGGGGTATCGGCCTCGCCATCGCCAGGGACGAGCTGGTGCCCCGCAGGACTGCGTCAGCGCCGCCTTGTTCCTCGCGTCGGATGCCTCGGATTTTGTTACGGGACATGTGCTCTTCGCTGACGGTGGCACCACCATCTGCTAATCAAAAACAAGCGACCAAGGTTTTGCTAACCTCAGTCGCTTATTTCACAACCTGCCGTCCTTTAGCGGACGGCAGTCTCTATTCCCGATATTCTTTTATTTCTTGGCCATGGCGGCAAGAAGCTTGGCTGCCCGAGCCGGATTGAATATACCGCAGGCGCATTGTGGCGCCAGCACCCTGGCTGCCTCCTCAGGGGTCTTCCTCCCCGTTTTTACCTCATCAGCCATAGCATGGACCAGGTCGGTTGCAATCATAGCGTGACCGCACATGGTGGTAACTTCAAGGATATCCTGGCTGGGCAGTTTCTCCGTCTTCCCCCATGTCTCCAGCGAGAAGTTAGCGGTATGATGCTGTAGCCCGGCCTGCTCAAAGCACTCGTCAACCTTCTCAAATATACCGCTTACCACCACGGAAAGCCCCAAGTCCGCTTCCTTAAGCTCCTTCAGGACCCCGGCGACCGCGTCTTGATTGTCAAATACCGCGTGGGCCAGCTTACTGGGATTGGCGATAACCTCCTCCCATTTGCTGGGGTCCATGCCACCTTTATCAACATGGCCAATGTTCACCGGCTTGTACTTCAGGACTATATTAAGGAAATCCTTCAATTTAGCTTCGTGACCGTTACTGTTTATCCCCATGGCGGGTATAATTAAAACGACGAAGTCTTCACTCAAACTCTCGGCGGTTCCTCGGCGGTGCAAGGTGTGCGTCATTATCTCCTCCTTAAATCTTTAAACCTTCGCTTTGGGCCTGCCCAGTCCGGCATTCTGCTTTCCATTGATACGATAGGAAATGCCCGCCTTATCCATCAGCTTGCGCAGCGGATAGGAGCCGTCAGGGTCAGCCCGGTTGATGCACTCAACCGTCATTACCGTATCGATTTCTTTGGATACCTCTCCAAGGGCGCTAATAATCTCTTCAAACTTCTCTATGGGCAGCAAGCATTCAATGATAGCGGAGAGCACCTTTTCATTGAGCACCTCTTCATTGAGCTTACCCGTCTTCACGTCCTCCATGAGAATGGTAACCGGGTTCTTGGGTTCGAACTCAACGCCATGCCTGGCGAGCACCTGGGCCACCTTATCCACATCGCGGAAACGTGTGCCGATGCCCGGCCGCCCGAATTCACAGCCCAGGCCGATCCATCCCCTTTGAAATCTGCCGGTGACCTCGTTGGTCTTCATCTCCTCCGTCCCACGTCCGGCAACCCCTGTCGCCTTATGCTCTATCCTCGGGTTGGAGAAGGTGGCGCGCAACGAGCGAGGCCAGGGTGCTTCTTCGTATATAATGCAGTCCACGGGACAAACACCTGAGTTCCTGCAGACACCACAGTCCACGCATTCGTCCTGGTCAATGACGGCCACATCGCCTTTCATGCTGATGGCCCTCAGCGGACAGTAGGGTATACACACTTCGCACGCGATACAGATATCCCCGTCAATCCTCATTTACGTCTCTCTCCTTTCCGTTTTAAGAGTACCTATTCGAATATAATACATTGGGATAGAATTATCAAATCCCGCAGATGGCTGGTGAATCCACATGTTCAGGCGGCGGAGCGAGGTTAAGCTCAAAAGGTCAGCTTGCCGTCCTTCATTACGACAGCTCCGTCCAGCTCCAGTGTGGCCTTGGACATGACCAAATCCAGGTGCGCGGCAGCCCTTATTGTCCCTCCGGGGAAATACTCATTCGTCCCAATGCCGATATGAATGTTGCCGAGCGTGCCTTCATTCATAAGCGGCCTCCCGTCGGGAATGCACTTGGGGTTCATGCCAATGCCCAGTTCCGCGATGTTATACACGTTGGGGTCTTTGGTCGCCTCCAGGATTTCTTTGAGTGCCTCCGCTTCCCGGCCACCTTTTATCTCGGTAGCAAATCCCTTATGTACCGTCACCTCAATAGGCTCGCTCACCAGGACGAACCCGTACTCGGGAGGCAAAATATCGAGAGCCACGTCGGCGACGAATTTGCCCTCGGCTGTGCCCTCAACAGGCCCGCAGTTCACCTCGATATTCGGCGGGCTGGAGAGCATGCCCTTTTCCGCGAAACCGTGGAATGCCTGCGCCTTTCTCCCCTCAACGCCCAGGGTGAGGTCAGTCCCCTTCGGAGTGGTCACCCTGGCAACCTTCGCCCTGGTCACCAGTTCAGCCATCTTTTCCAGTTTGGGTCTCAGAGCGTGGAAATCGGCGTCAAAAGCTCATGAGCCAGAAATTCCTCATTGAGCTGAGGAATCATGGCGACTTTAATCCCTTTCTTCAGGGCTTCGACACGCAGCGAGGAGTGAGCGATGTTGGTTGACATTACCGCAATCAGCGCATCCACACGCAGACCCATTTCGGAAACGGGGTCCGGAGGGGGTGTCTCTACCGGCAGGGGGGGAACGATGGTGAGAATCGGCACGGCGCCTATACTGTAAACCTGTGACGCGAGCAACTGGCCCACGCTGGCCGTTTTGAAATCGCATAGAACGAGAACCTCGTCCCCTTTCTCAATCCGCGCCAAGTCTACTATCTTCTGGGCATGTTTGGGCAGAATCATCTTCTTCATCATATCATCCATGGAAATTAAAGACCTCCCTGGGGAATACTCTAACTATCCTAAGAAAGCCGTGGAGTTTTGTCAAACCGTACGAGGGCGATTATTTACCTCAATGGATAAAGTGATACAGGAAATAAAGTCGCTGCCGACCGCCAAGGATATAAGCGAAGCACTTCTTCCCATAGCGGGAGTTAGCTTGACATTGCTGAAGGATGCCATTTATAATCCCTGTAAATCCAGCTATGTCATCTGCCTGCACCACTGCTCCGAAAAATGACCGACAGAGGTTCACTATGTGCATCAACACTATCAGTGCGTGCTCATCTGCAGGTATTAATAGAGATAAGGGGAATAAGAAATGGCAATGAGAGTTGAACCCGAAGTCTGTGTTGCATGCGAAGCGTGTATACCCTACTGCCCGATGGAGGCAATCAGCATCCAGGAGAACCATGCCGTCATCGACCAAGATGAATGCGTGGACTGCTGCTTATGTCAGCATGCGCAAAGTTGCCCCGGCCTCTTTAAAACCCCGTGCAGCCAATCCTGTCCAGCAGGTATTGATGTGCCGCGCTATATCCAGTTCATCGCTGACGGGAAACCCGATGAGGCACTGGCAGTCATCCGGGAAAAAATACCCTTCCCTGCCATTTGCGGATTCGTCTGTTTTCACCCCTGTGAAGCGCGGTGTGCTCGAGGGCGGTTTGATGATTCGATTGCTATCAGGATGCTGAAGAGGTTCGCCTGGGAGCATGGCAACGGCATGTGGAAGGGAAAGAGCAAGGCCGCCCCAACCTCTGGAAAGCGAGTCGCCGTCATCGGTTCGGGGCCGGCCGGGTTGACTGCTGCCTATTATCTGGCCAAGCGCGGGCATTCAGTAACGGTATACGAGGCCTTACCCGAGCCAGGTGGGATGATGCTGTGGGGCATACCTGAATATCGGCTGCCCAGGGACGCCATCAGGTCGGAGATAAAAGAGATAGAAGATACCGGTGTGGAGATAAAGACAAATAGCCGGGTTGACTCGATAGACAGGCTATTTGAGGAGGGCTATAACGCTGTCTTCGTCGCCATCGGGGCACACCAGGGTACCCGGATGGGTATTGAGGGGGAGGACAATCCCCAGGTGATGGAGGCCATCGACTTTCTGAGAAAGGTCAAGTGTGGTGATGCGATAGCGGTGGGGAATAGCGTTGCCGTTATCGGTGGTGGCAATTCCGCTATCGATGCGGCGCGAACTGCGCTTCGCCTCGGGGCAAAGGAAGTAACTGTCTTCTACCGCCGTTCGGAGACAGAGATGCCGGCCACCGATGAGGAAGTCCAGGAAGCGCTTACTGAGGGAGTAAAATTTCACTATTTAGCGGCACCCTCAAGGATATCCAGCCGGGGTGGGAAGGCGGAGCTGGAGTTTGTCCGCACCGAATTGGGGGCCCCTGATGACAGCGGCCGGCCGAGACCGATGCCAATCAAGGGCAGTGAGTTCTCCATGAGTTTTGATACCGTCATTGCCGCTGTCGGCCAGCTTCCGGAGATCCCCCGACAGTTCGATTTAGCTATTGGCCCGAGCAGCGTCATCGAGGTCGACCCCAAGACCCTCGCCACCTCCAAAGCAGGGGTCTTCGCCGGAGGCGATGCGGTAACCGGGCCGGCTTCAATCATCAGAGCAATTGCGGCCGGAAGGAAGGCGGCCATCTCTATGGACCGGTACCTGGGAGGTAACGGGTATATTCACGAGGTACTGGCACCATCGGAGGCAGGAGGCGCCCCGCGCGACGAAAGTGAAGAGAAGCGGCGGCCAACTACGCCTACCCTTCGAGTCGAGCAGCGGCTCGGTGGATTCAGTCAGGTAGAGCTTGGCTACAGTAAGGAGATGGCCATCGAGGAAGCACAGCGATGCCTGCGATGCGACCTGAAAGAGCGAGAATGCCTTATCTTTGAACCGTCAGACTGGCCGCGCTCCTTACGCAACCATTTCTCCGAACCGGGAGTCCCGCATAAATCGACCGGCATTGCCGGACGCGGTACGGAAGAGATGAAAACCAACGACGTTACCGGAAGGTTTAAGCGGGGATGGGTCGGTTTAGGTATCGATGTCGGCCGCCCGGGTATCGGTGCCCGCATGCGAGACGTCGATACGTTGACCCGGGCGCTGGCGAAACTGAAAGTACAGTTCGAAGACAACAATCCGATTACCAAGATGATGGTGGATACAAGCACGGGGAAATTGAGAGAGGACATATTGAATGAAAAAGTGATGTCCTGCGTCGTTGAGGCGGTATTTCCTATAGAAAGACTGGAAGAGGTGCTCAGCAGCCTGAGGGAAGCAACCAGGAAAATAAACACCGTGGTGAGTGTTTGCAATATCAACCGGGCTGAACCGGATGGCTCTTACCCGCTGAGAAAGAAACTGGATGAGCTGGGCATCCCCTACTATATCAATGGAAAACAGAATGCCGGGCTGGGAAGGCCCCTGGCTGATGTATAAGGAGGATAAGGATGACACATACGCTACATCGCCGAGGAACCGCGGAGAGTCTGAGCAAAGACTTCGTTGTGATGACATTGCGGGCAATGGGGTTCAACAATGAAGGCTACCTTCCCAAGTGCCAGGAGTTTTTGCGCATCGCCCTGCGCCACAACCCGGTAAATATGGCCAGCGAAATGAAGGGGAATAGATTTGAGTTCCCCGCTGATGACATCATCGCTGAAGCGAATGGGGACTCCTTCGCCGTATTTGATAATCCCGCGGACTTGACAGAGTTCCTCAAGGAGGTTAAGGAAGCAGACCTGGGATTATCGGTGATAGTGAGCGGTATCTTTGAAAAAGTAGATGAGTGCTTCGAGAAAGCCGGATTGAAGCACCATACGGCCAACTTTTCGCTGGGGATATGGGGGAAGCAAGACTTGCTGCCCGACAACGATATCCTGGAAGTCACCACCATGTGCGGTCACGGCATGATACCTGCCAACCTGGTCAAGGTTTTGGTCAACGAAATTAGAGAGGGGAGAAGGACTCCCGAAGCGGCCGCAAAGGTCCTCGCGCCCAACTGCAGCTGCGGCGTCTTCAATCCGGTCCGTGCCGCCGAGTTGCTAGAAGCAGTGGCAAGTAAGTAGATAAACACCCAATAAGTAGACTGTTTTACAGGAGGCTATAACTATTTATGGAAGAGATGTTTCAGGAAGTGATGATGCAGAAACGAACCAGTACCATCATCGACCTCGCGCAGGTGGAGAAAGGGGAAAATGTCCTCATACTGTGTGACTTTCACACCGCCAACCTGGGCAAATTATTGACCGCACAGGTATTTCAGAGGAACGCCGTTCCCCTTTTTACCATAATACCCCCGCTCAAAGCCCACGGCGACCCCGTGCCGGAGCCCGTTTACAAAATGGCCATGGAGGCAGATGTCATCATAGCCCCGATGACCGTGAGCATCGGCCATACTCCGCTACGCCATGAAGCATTGAAGCGGGGCAAGAAGCTGATGGTGCTTGGAGAGGTTGATGAAGCCTATCTGGCCAAAGGTGCCTTTGACGCCGATTTTCATGCGCTGAGGCCGCAGATTGAGAAGCTGGCCGAGCTGGTCACCAAGGCGAAGACCGCCCGGGTAACCAATGCCAAAGGTACGGATATCACCTTGAGCATCGACGGGAGAAAAGGACAACCGTTTACCGGATTCACCGGAAATGGCATGCTCGCTTCTCCGCCCTGCCTCGAGGTCAACTGCGCCCCGGTTGAGGGGACATCGGAGGGCAAAATCGTCGCTGATGTCAGCATTGAGGACCTGCCTTCCGACCTGGGCTTCGTGCTGCTCAAAGAGCCGGTGGAATGCACCGTGAGCAGCGGGCTGGTGAAGGACATCAAGGGCGGCTGGGAAGCGGAGCAGCTCAAGCCATACCTTGAGAGCTTACAGGACCCCAACATCTACAGTATTGCGGAACTGGGCATCGGCATGAACCCGAGCGCCAAGGCCGACGGCACCAATCTCATGGATGAGGGCTCCCAGGACAACCTTCACATTGCCATAGGCACCAACGAATATTTCCCCGGAGGGACGGTGAAGGCCAAGGGTCACTACGACCTGGTCATGTCCTTCTGTACGCTGGAGCTTGATGGAGTGGTGGTGGTTAAAGACGGAAAACCGGTTATCTAAGCTTCAAGGGGAACGCTGACTTATGAAAAATGAAGATAAACCCATCATTGCCGTTGTCTGCGGTGACATCGTCGGCATCGGCCCGGAAATCGTGGCCAAGGTCATCATCGAGGGCCCGCCGGATAGCTGCCGTTTGTTGATTGCCGAGGACGCCGAGGTGCTGCGTGCCGCATTTGATGTTTTGGGCGCACGCTTTGACCTGCCGGTATTTGACAACATTGAGGAAGCGGTGAAAAGCGATGCTCCGGTGACGGTCCTTGACCTTGCCCAGGGGAACAAAGACCTGCTGTTTCTGGGGCATCCCGATACGGAAACCGGAGAGCTGCAGGCAAAAGCTCTGGTGAAAGCGTCCCTGCTCGCTGTGGACGGGTGGGTGGATGGCGTAGCCTACGGCCCCATAACCAAGGAGACACTCCATATCGGCGATAAACACTACGTTGAAGAGGAAGATGTTCTTCGGGAGGTGCTCAAATCCCCAGATTTGAAGGGTATTGGCAAACTGGAAGGGGTCTACCGTTATACCATGATTGAGCATGTACCCATGAGAGAACTGGCCGACCTTGTTACCAAAGAGCGCATTTTAAAGTCGATTCATGCCTTAAACGAGGCTTTGCTCTCCTATGGACTGGAGTCCCCGCATATTGCCGTGTCCGCATTAAACCCTCATGCTGGAGATGGCGGCTTAATCGGGCACGAGGAGGCAGATGAAATCGCACCTGCCATAGAGCAAGCGAAGGCAGAGGGCATCGACGCCTCGGGGCCGGTCCCCGGCGATACCGTTTACGTGCGTGCCCTTCAGGGTGAGTTCGACGGCGTGGTCAGCATGTACCATGACCAGGCGCTTGCCGCCATGAAGGCCGCCGGGTTCGGCAAGATAGTTATCATTCTCGCTCACTGTCCAATCGTCATTACCACACCCAGCCACGGTTCGGCCTTCAACATAGCGGGGAAGGGCATCGCCGACCATAAGAATATGCTCAATGCCATAGAGGTGGCTGCGGGTCTCGCTCAGCGCAGGAAGCAGGCTGAAAAATAAAGGCCTGTTCTGCTAAAGCAACCCGTTGCATTTACTTGAGCTCTTTTCCTATACTGAATGCTCGGGCCATCTCCTCCCCTAGTTGGTAATACGTTGTGCTCGGCACCATTGAATAAATAAATGGCTGAATGCTATTGATAGTCGGCTTCCCGTTCACCAGAACGCTCTCTGAAACGTGTGTTTCTTCAATGCTTCCGATAAAAAGCGTGTGACTGCCCAAATTAATAATCTGGATAACTCTGCATCCCAGATTAACCGGGCACTGCTCTATGAGAGGAGCATCACGCAATTTGCCGTAAAATACTTTGAACTTGCAGCGAGCCGCTTTATCGACTTTGGCGCCGGTGGTGATACCGCAAAAATCGGCCTCCTTAACCTGCTCCATGGAGGGGATATTAACCGAAAAGGTCATGTGCTGTCTGATACCCCCGTGCGTGTAACGATGACGGCGAATGGCTACCGAGACCATGGGAGGTTCCGCGCAGACCTCGCCGCATGAAGCAACAGTCATGAAATTCGGCCTGTCGTTGATGGTGGTACCGACAAGAACAACCGGCATAAGGTAATTAAACCTCTGAGGTCCTGTTTGCACTTTGCCCATGATTCCTCCTTATATACCCCGATTGAAAAGATACTACCGCCTCTCCGAATGAAGAGGCAAGCCTGCAATCTATCGCATTCTCTTAACGATTTAATACTTCAGACCATTATTGGCCAGAGCTTTAGTGCGCTACCTCAACGAGCTCTATCAAGACATCATTTGGGGCCCTGATGAAGGCCGTTTTCACCCCGGGACGAGGTTGTGTGGGCTTCACAACGAACTCCACGCCTTTGGACTGCAAAGCTTGGAAGGCCTCTTCCATATCGTTGACCATGAAGCCGAGGTGATGTAATCCAAGCCGGAGGCCATCCCAGGCACCGTCCGCGCCGGTACCATTCGAAATTCGAACTGGGACCCCACCAAGGTCAATGTCAACTATTTTCCGACCACCGCTCCCCCTTCCAATTGATTGCACATTCGTAAATGATTGATTCATCCCACACAAATAAACCGCTTAGGTTCGTATCAGAATGCGTATCTAGTGGCTATGTTCTTCATGTGGGCTATTGACCATCTTGAAAATTTCAATCAACTTGTTGACCATCTCCCAATCTCTATCACGGGTTGCTTTTTCAAATTGTTCTATGAACCAACAAGTGGGGTCTTTTGTGAACGCTTCAAAGTCTTCCCGTATCATTGGCCACGATTCAAGTATGGTATATTTTTTCGAAACACTGCTCATCGCTCTCTCCTCCTGTAGAATTCAAATGATCCTACTACGTTATCCTATCCTCTCTCTATTTTTGAATAACATCGCGCTTCCTCGAATATATTGTTCGCTTAAACGAGGATATTTGTTTGGTTAGTTCGATTATTACTGAATACGTTTTGCGTCTTAATTCCCAGGTTTTATTGTTTGAAAGTTTCATAACAGATGATTTCCTCAAGCGCTTTACGCACTTTCATTTCCTTTTCTCGCCTTGGGAAACCTAAAGGAAGAAGAGTAACGACTCGATATTTCTCTGGAATTCCGAGGATTTCTCTTACTCTTTGCTGAGAAAAAGCACCAATCCAGCAAGTTCCCAGTCCTTCATCTACCGCTGCGAGGGTCATATGGTCTACTGCTATGGCCAAATCAACAGCATGGCTTGGAACACCACAGGGCATAATATGTTCGACATTTGTAGCCACGGCAACAATAATTATGGGCGCCTCACCAACGAAAGCCTGGCCGTTTGCTGCCTGTGCTAATTCCTGACGTCGTTTGCGCTCTTTTACTACAATAAATTTCCAGGGTTGCCGATTGCTGGCTGAGGGAGCTAAACGAGCTGCCTCAAGTATTCTCGTTAACTTCTCTTCAGGTATCTGTTTATCTTCATAGTCTCTGACACTTTGTCTTTTCCTAATAGCTTCTTTTAATTCCATATGTGCTCCTCCTGTTGAGTTATGCGCCTGCGTTTTTCTTTGACCAAGTTCTCCCTTCCTGACTCGCCCTCAATATATCACAAAAGAGAAGAATGACTCTAGAAGGTGCCATTTGCCGCGTTAAATCTTGGCTAACTACGCTCGGGTCCAAACCAGTGATATATGCCCATCGTTTCAGTGCAGCCTGGGATTCGGTTTGTGCGGGATATTGACAATCAGCATTTAGGGTCATAATATTACGACACCAGTTGATTTAATAATATCGGTGATTTAGGAGGGCAGTTAGAATGAGAAAAATAACCATACTATCAATGTTGCTGGTTATCGCACTTTTTAGTATACCTTCATGTTCTCCAGAAGTGTCGCAGCAAGAGTATGATAGAGTGAGCAATGAGCTAAGTGCAATCCAGGGCCAACTTGCGTCACTGCAGAGCAAATTGGCTGAAGCTGAGTCACTGCAAGGTGAGTATGAAGAGTTGAATAAGCAATATGCTCCTATGAAGAGCGAACTTGAGACAATGCAGTCCGAGTATGAAGAATTGAGTAACCAGTATGAAGAGTTGAATAAACAATACGCTCCTATGAAGAGTGAACTTGAGACAATACAGTCCGAGTACGAGGAATTGAGTAACCAGTATGAAGAGTTGAATAAGCAATATGAAGAGTTAAATGAACAGTATGCGGTCGTAACAGAGGAACCAGCGGAAATTAATGAAGAAGATGTAGAGCAGGCACTATTCGAATTGATAAACCAGGAAAGAGGAGATAACGGAATAGATGAACTAATGTGGGGTAAGTACCGTTACAAGGACGCAATAACACATAGCCGCTATATGGCAACAACCAAGAAGCTTGAATACCCTGAATATGGCTGGCAAGAAATCTTTTGGGCTACAGGATATAGCACGGCAGATGAAATAGCTAACGCCGCATTGACAGTTTGGAAAAACCGTCGACTATATGAAATAACTTTTCTTAACAAGGTCACTTACTATGGTGCAGTAGCAGTGTATAAATCGGGAGAAATTTTCTATATTACCTATCTTGCCGATTATTTTCAATAACGGAGAGTTTGGTACTTGAGCTCGTTCTAAACTAACGAACAACTCGATTTGCATCGCTGTATCTATCGATGGTATCATAATCGACGGGTTGCTTTCTGGTCTGAAAGACAGAGCGTTTTTCCGACGGTTCCTCGCTCCTGAACAGGCGGATGCCTGTGATTCGAGACCACAATGGCCCGCTATTTTTATGCGCTGTACCGTGTGGTCGTATTTCGTGCAGACCGCCTTTCCACCGGCACCGGCGGTTTGAGCCATTAGTAACGGCGCAACGTTATCATGCAGATAAGCACTCAATGAGAAAGATACTGCGTATTATTGACTCAGTTAATGAATGGGCAGGAGCCATATCGAGCTGGCTTCTGCTGATACTAATAGTCGTAATCCTGTGGGAAGTCATAGCCAGATACGTATTCAATGCACCAACAACCTGGGGCTTCAATTCTTTCCGCATGATTAGTGGCGCCCTTATTGTGTTCGGTTGGGCCTATGCACAACGATATAATTCGCACATCAGGGTGGACATTCTCTACACTCGCTTCTCCCCCCGAAAGAAGGCCTTAATCGATGTCGCCGGCACCGGGTTACTCTTTTTACCCCTGTTTGGAACTTTTATAGTACTGGCCTGGCACTCAGTTCTTCGTGCTTACATGTTTTATATGACGCATTACCAGGGCAGTATCCCCACCAGTCTGCTCTACCTAACAATAATCTTTATCGGATTGTGTCTCTTCTTCCTTCAGTTCCTCGCCCGATTTGTTCGCGACTTCCATATTCTTTTCAAAGGTGAAACGCAGTGATTGAAATATCCCCCGAGATTCTGACGGTAGTATTTCTCCTGGCGATATTTCTTGGCGTGCTCACCGGCTATCATGTCGCTCTGGTACTTATCGGCGTTGGAACTGTAATGGGTTACTTTACCGTGGGTCCAAATGTTGTCCATTTACTGTACATGCGCGCCAGCTCTATGATATTGAATTACAATATGATAGCCATACCTCTCTTTACCTTCATGGGCGTCATGCTTTCCCGCTCAGACATAGCCGATAGGCTATATGGTGCTTTACACCTGTTGATGGGGCGCCTGAGGGGAGGACTGGCACTAAGCACAGTAATACTGGGCACCATTGTTGCTGCTGGTCTGGGCGTGGTTCAGGCTTCAGTGAGCATGTTGACCACCGTCTCACTTGGCCCCATGGTAAGAAGAGGTTACAGCAAGGAACTGGCCTGCGGCGCAATCTGTGCCGGCGGGACTCTGGGTATCCTTATTCCCCCCAGCATCATGCTGGTAGTCCTGGGGATGACGGCCGCAGTATCCATCGGCAGGTTATTTTTTGGCGCCTTTATCCCTGGCTTTATCCTCTCCGGTTTATATCTGGCCTACATTGTCGTCCGCTCCTGGCTTCAGCCACAAATAGCACCCGAGGCTCCCATGGAAGAAAGACAAATCTCCTTCGCCAGGAAAATGACTCTGCTTTTCGTCTCGATAATACCACCTGTAGCCATTATGGTATCAGTGCTGGGGACGATATTCTTCGGTGTGGCTACTGTCTACGAAGCAGCCGGGGTCGGGGCGGCAGCGTCGATTCTCATTACTGTTGCCTACCGCAAGTTCAGCTGGAATTTGCTGAAACACGCCATGCGCGAGACATTAAGGGTGACCGGCTTTGTCATGCTCATCACCGCCTGTGCCAATGCAGCGGTGGGCGTGTTTGTATACTTCGGTGGTAAAGAAGTCATCGAGAACATGGTTCTGGCATTGCCTCTTGGACCATGGGGCGCTTTTGCGGCCATAATGCTGGTGACCTTCATTCTGGGCATGTTTATGGACTGGATATCGATTATCCTCATCATTGTTTCGATACTGATACCCATCGCACCGATGCTGGGATTCGACCCGGTATGGTTTGCCCTGATGATATGCGTAAATCTGCAGATGTCATTTATGACTCCTCCTCTTGCCCAGTCCATATTCGTCTGCCAAGGCAGTGCCGACCCAGAACTGGGAGTGACCAACATTGATATAATCCGGGGAGTAATTCCCTTTATTTTCCTGGTAATGGTGGGGCTGGGTTTGTTCGTCTTATTCCCTCAGTTAATGCTGTGGCTCCCCAGTAAAATGATTGGATAGTTTCTCAGACCTCACATTTCCCCTATTTTTAATCGACATCACCACCTGAAATATAGTTAAATAAACTAATATACTCGATAATTATTGATTAAAGGAGCACAAATATGTCAACGACACTCAAATATTACGGTATTTCATTCTTTGAAATAGAGGCGCAGGGGCGCAAAATACTGGTAGACCCCTGCATAACGGCAAATCGCCTTTGTCCGCTCAAAGTTAAAGACATTGGCCAGGCAGACATCATATTGGTCACCCATGGCGCTAAAGACCATATGGGTGACGCAATCGATTTACAGAAGGCGACCAACGCTACCCTTGTGTGCGACCCTGCGGTAAAAGTGCACGCAATAAGAAATGGCGTTGAAAAAGACAAGGTAACCAGCATGCTCTGGGGTGACTTAATACATATTGACGAAGTCAGTATCCAGGCTGTTGAATGCCGGCACATATCTTTCCTTGCTTCTGGAGATACACACCTATCGGGATTGCCGCTCAGTTTTATTATCTATCCAGAGGAAGGCACCAGGATTTACAACGTTGGAGACTCGGCGCTTTTCAGCGATATGAAATTAATCGGAGAACTATATCAACCCAATATCGCTCTCGTTCCGGTGGGCGGCTCTCCTGAGCTAACCGGAGGGTGGGCCCATCTGCCGCCACGCGAAGCATCCTTATGTGTCCAATGGGTAAGGCCAGAGATTGTTATCCCCACACATTTTGACCCTGATTCCGATGAAGGCGAGCAGTTTGCCGGCAGGGTGAGAGAGCTTGTACCGGGTACCAGGGTCGAGCTCTTGAAGCCAGGGGAATCCTTCGTATTCAAGGGCAATAAGTAAAATCGTTTTCAAAACTGACCGCGTTACATATTTTGACATCGAGCCTGCATAGCGTTAACATACACCATTACTATTAGCGGGGAGGTAGGTCTTTATGGTCAATAAGTTCCTTTACGGTGAGATGACGTGGCCGGAGGTTCGTGACGTTGCCAAAGAAAATAGAGTGGCCCTTGTACCCGTCGCCACCATTGAGGACCACGGCCCCCATTTACCGGTAGACACGGATGTCCGTCTTTGCTGGGAGGTATGCAAGAGAACCGGAGAGCTTGTACCCGATGACGTCGTCATAGTACCTCCGGTTGTGCATGGATATAGCCCTCATCATATGGACTTTCCCGGCTCGCTCAGTATCAATCCCGAAACCTTTATCAACTATGTGCTGGATATATGTAAATCTCTGGTTCACCACGGCTTCAGGCGAATCCTGATTGCCAACGGGCACGGGAGCAACGCCCACCTGCTCGACAGCGTAGCGCGCCGAATAGTGATTGAAACGGATGGGCAGGTACTCTGCTGTGCCCGGTTCTATTTCTCCTCAACCAGATACGCTGAAGTCAGCAGCCAAATCCTCGAGGAAGCTCCAAACACCGGAGGCCACGCTGATGAATTCGAAACGTCTATTTATCTGGCACTGAGGCCAGACCTGGTTGACATGAGCAAAGCGGTCAAAGAACTGCGGTCGCCTTCCCTGAGTATAGAGACAGGGGCTTCCAGCGCCATGCCCGACCTGTGGCCCTACTGGAGTACTCACACCCGGTCGGGCATAATGGGCGACGCCACTCTGGCCAGTAAGGAAAAAGGTGAAAAACTCCTAGAGGCAGCGGCTTCCGGGCTGGCCAATATTGTGAAGGAGCTCAGGAAAAGAGAGATTCCCCAAAGAGTTGACCACCATATTTGACCAACCGCCCAATGTGCCTATTATATCTAATGTACCACAATAAGAGGAGGAGCCATGGAAGATTTTGATATCATCGACGTGCACGTCCACCTTTGCCGAACAAAAGAAGAGGAGGGAGATTACTTTCCCCTGCCCGGTCGCAGAGAGCGCGATAAATGGGCGACGCCGGAAAGAGCCATCGAGTATATGGACCGGAATAACATCTTAAAGACGGCCTTCATGATTCTGGTGCCTCGACAGTACCGTGGTCCATTGTACGAAAAAGCCAAACTCCGGGAGCTTCCCGAAGGGCAGCGAAAAAAAGAGAAAGAAAGAATCAGCCAGCAAATCGGGCCACTGATGCGAGAAATGAACGAGTGGGGCTGTGGTGTAGGCCGCCGACTCCCAAGGTTGCTTCCTTTTATAGGCATGTCAGACGACCTGGGTAGCCCTGAGGCCATGGTTGAAGAGGTGGCCTTGAGGGCCAGCCAGGGAGCAAAGGGAGTAAAAATGCACCCGGGGCAGTTTTCCTATTACGCAAATGATGAGGGTTTCTGGCCTATGTACGAGAAATGCCAGGAATTAGGGCTGCCCATCTTATCTGACTCCGGTCCCTGGCCACATTCACACCTTGTATTTATGTACCCCAATCCGCTGGGCTATAAATTATATGAAGACCTGAAAGACTATGCAGAGCCCAATAACTGGGCTAAGGTTCTCGAAGACTTCCCGAAACTGACCGTAATCCTCGCCCACCTTGGTTCGGCCTGGTGGGATGAGAGGGTGGAGCTGGCGCAAAAGTATCCCAACGTCTATTTCGACACGTCACAGGGTTTTTCCGCCCCGGACCAGTTACCGGTGGTTGGCCGCCGCAGCCTGGCTGAAGAAGACGTGGTAAGGGTTTTCCGCAAAATCGGAGTCGAAAGGATAATGTTTGGCACCGACTTGCCGGGAATACCGCTGCAACCCCAGCTGGAACAAATACTGCGGCTTCCCTTCACCGACGAGGAAAAGCGAATGATATTATCGGAGAATGCCAAGCGCATCCTTCATATATAAATTAGCCTGACCGGCTGCCTGCCGTATATCTATAGTTATGTTAAACGAGCGTTGAGGGCTGCTTTGCAAACGTACGCCACGGATATTATACTGATTCCATTATGACCGGACTTGCGCTCGGGTTAATCCTCCTGTCAGCCATTGCCCACTCCACCTGGAACCTCCTGGCCAAACGCACCACGAACCAGGAACTATTCATATGGTGGACACTTATATCCATCAGTATAATCATCTCCCCTTTAGCCATCATTCTCTTTTTACGATACCCCATCGTCTCTCCCGGCTGGTGGTTTGTTCTGGGCACCGTCATATTACATGCCCTGTACTTTGTGCTGCTGGGGCGCAGCTATGCGCATGCCGACTTCTCTATAGTCTATCCTATTGCCAGAGGCATTGGCCCGGCATTTGTGCCAATACTTGGCGTACTTATATTACGAGAGACTCTAACACCATTCGCCGTAATCGGAATAATTATAGTCATCATAGGCATATACACCGTTTACTGGTGGGGTCGAATTCAGCAGTTGCTGCGCGACCCTCTCAGGCTTTTTCGGGAAACCGGGGCAAGATACGCCATACTCACCGGGCTGGTCAATTCCGTGCAGTCGGTATGGGATAAAGTGGGTGTCCAGTATGTCAATCCGTTCCTTTACATGTACCTGCTGGCGCTTGGAGGGGCTATAGTGCTTGCGCCGTATATGATTCGCTACCACGGCATGGGAGCAGTCCGAATCGAGGGGCGAAGAAATCTCAAAATCATCCCTGTGGCCGGCCTGCTCATGTTTTGCGCCTACGGGCTGGTCTTGCTGGTCATGCAGTTCACACAGGTGAGTTATATCATCCCGGCGCGGGAAATTGGCATAGTTTTCGGTGTTATTCTCGGGGCAATCTTGCTGAAAGAGTCGTTTGGCAGAGGACGGATTATCGGCTCCTGCTTAATCGCCCTAGGCGTGTCACTTATATCTGTAGCCCGATGACCATTGCTATCCGTGGAGAGCTGATAGACCAGAAAACCTTTCTATCTTTTCTGCCGGGATATTGCATATAGCTGTAACAAGCCCATTTTCCCTTTTAATTGGTGAGTGATATAATTCGACGCAGCGATGACTTCAAGGAGGACTGTTATGGATATTGAAAGAGATAAACTACTGGATATGTACCGCATGATGGTCCGAATTCGGACTTTCGAGGAACAGCTGGCGAAAGACTTTGCCGACGGGAAAATACCCGGATTTCTGCATTTAAGCGTGGGGCAGGAGGCTAACCCTGCGGGTGTATGTGCCAACCTGAGAGCCGATGATATAATCACCACCAACCATCGCGGACACGGGCACGTAATCGCCAAAGGTGGCAACCAGTATTCCCTGGCCCCGTTGATGGCTGAAATATATGGTAAGGGGACCGGCTTAAACAAGGGTAAAGCAGGCTCTCAGCATCTCAGTGACCTGGATGTTGGTGTCCTGGTTGCCGAGGGGATTCAGGGCACCGTGCTCACACTTGCCGTTGGGGCGGCTCTCACCGCTAAATTCAAGAGCACAGACCGGGTTGCCGTCGCTTTCATGGGAGACGGGACATTGAATACGGGGAGATTCCATGAGGGAATGAACATGGCCTCGGCCTGGAAACTGCCCCTAATCTGCTACTGCGAAAACAACCTGTACGCCGAGACGACGAGCATTTATGACTCCACGAACCTGACCGACCTCACGGATAGGGCCGCTGCCTTTGCCGTGCCCGGCGTAGCCGTCGATGGCAATGACGTAATCGCCGTTTACGAGGCAACCGCCGAAGCCGTGGCCCGCGCCCGGAAGGGTGAAGGCACCACCTTCATAGAGGCCAGAACCTGCCGGCAGCGAGGCCACTTTGAGGGAGACCCGCAAATCTATCGAACCAGAGAGCAAAAAGACGAGTGCCTCAAGATGGACCCGATTCCGAGATTCAGAAACAAGCTTATCGAAATGGGTGTCCTGACAGATGGTGCGGCAGATAAAATCCACCAGGAAGTGGCGGCGGAGGTCGATGAAGCCGTCAGGTTTGCATCCGAAAGTCCATATCCTGCGCCGGAAGAAGTCCTGACGGACGTCTACGCTTAGGGAGGTAAAGAGATGCGAGAAATAACCTATCAGAAAGCGATAAACGAAGCGGTCGACGAGGAGATGGCGAGAGACCCTGCGGTGATATTGATGGGCCAGGATGTCAGAACATGGGGTGCCCCGCTGGGCGAATTCAAAGGCTTATATGAAAAATATGGGGAAAGGGTGCTGGACACCGGAATTTCGGAAACAGCGATGCTGGGAGCAACCGCAGGTTCAGCCGCCACGGGGATGAGGCCAATCGTACATATAATGTTCGGCGAGTTTCTGGGCGTTTGCATGTCCGATATAAGATGTGCGCTTACCAAAACGAGATACATGACCGGTGGGAAGACCAAATTCCCGGCGACCATCATGACCTATACCGGTGCCGGCAGGTCGGCGGCTGGAGAACACTCTGCGTGTCCTTACAGCATTATGATGGCTACTCCGGGACTCAAAATCGTCGTGCCAGCAACCCCTTATGATGCCAAAGGACTGATTAAATCAGCCATCAGGGAAGATAATCCCGTACAGGTCTTTTACCATGTCGGCCTGATATTCAGCAAAATGACCAGTGAAATACCGGATGAAGATTTCACCATACCTATTGGAAAAGCGGATATCAAGAGAGAAGGTAACGATGTTACCGTTGTGGCCATAGGACTCATGGTTCACCGGGCGCTCGCCGCCGCCGACAAGCTCCAGGAGAAGGGCATAAATATAGAAATTGTCGACCCCCGAACACTGGCACCGCTGGACAAGCAGACCATCATCGATTCGGTTAAAAAGACGGGCAAACTGGTGATTATGGATGAAGAGCCCAAGACGGAGAGTGCGTCGTCCGAAATCGCAGCCATTGTCGCTGAGGAGGCTTTCTACTTTCTCAAGGCCCCAATAAGACGGGTATGCGCGCCAGATACGCCCATTCCGTTCAGCCCGGCTCTTGAGAGGGCCTGGATGCCGGATGAGGAGAACTTAATCGAGGCGGTCACCGAGCTGGCGGGCTGAAGTTTTAATCGTAATTTCGTTAACGGGAGAAAATCCTGCCCAGCAGTGGATTCTGTATGGTTACGGCTCCTTCCGGGCACAATTCCTGGCAGCAATAACAACGGATACAGCGGTCATATTTATATTTCGGCGGCCTGGATTCATCACCTGTATGCCAGTCGACGGCCCTGGGCTTGACGGGACAGAGTTTTACACATGTGCCGCAGTTGGTACACAGCCTTTCATTGATAGTCGGTCGGGGGCATATCTGGTTCCTGAGGAAAGTCCTCATAAAACCGCTTGGTACCGGGACAGGCGGCTTGCGAACCACGTCAAAATCCCTGGCAATGAATGATTCTATGCTATCGCCGATAACTTCAATGTTCTGCTGATGATACGTTCCAAGCCCTGCCCTTTCGCCTGCTTTCGACGTCGGCACGAATGCGGGGTCCAGGTCAATGATTCTGCAGGCTACGGAATCCAGGGCAACAGGGTCGCTGGAGAACAGCAGGACGCCCAGTTTTTTGGGCTTCCCGCTTCTAGGCCCGTTCCCCTCCATGGCCATAATACCATCCATGATATACAGACGTGGTTTTATAAGCGTATTCAAATCGACGAGCATGGCAGCGAAGTCATACGGGTCGGGCATCTTTACATGAAACTGGCTTTTCAGGAGACCGGGGATACAGCCAAATTGATTCTTGACGGCTCCGGTGAACCGGGTCAACCCATGCGTTTTCAGCTTAGGCAGGCTTATCAGACCGTCTGAAACAAGGACCCCGTTAGCCAGAACAAACCTCTTGTTCAAAAGCGCGTCTCTATGGGTAACCGCCTTGCCTTTATCAAAATCGGCCAGTATTATGCCCAGCTCATCGGCCACCTGCTTCAAATCGGCTCTTCTCGCATTGCCTTCGCACTTCCCAAAACCCGAAGAATCTCCATAGGACACGTTGGCCCCGGCTTTTTTCGACATCATGCCTACCGCCTTGAAAACCGAGGGATACGTTGTGACACACTTTTGGGGATTTGTGCCGAGCAACACATTGGGTTTGACTACTATATTCTCGCCAGGCTCTATGAAGCGTGAAATTCCTCCTAGAAGATTCACCCCGGCTTCGACAGCCTCACGTACCTGCTCTTCATCATAGGTATCGCATCCAATCAAGGCAACAGTCGATTTACCCATTTTTATTAACGTCGGCTCCCTGACAGCTTACTATTCAGACAAGATAAATTGCGCAATTTTCTTGACGGTTATTATGGCATAATAATATAACTTGTTCTGATAACTCAAGCGGGGCAGCGAATTGCACAGGCAATGTCGTATAATGTAATATCACCGCGAAAAGGGGGAGACAGATTATGAAAATAACAAATGTGCGGATTCGCGAGTTATCCGGGACTATTCAGTACCCGGACGATTTCTGGCAGGAACGTCTTCGCATGCCGACGGATATCTATCCCAAGTTCAAAGCTCGGACTGCCAGAGATGTCTACGGCGGTTGGAAATTCATTTCTGAAAGCGGGGACAAGCAAAAGGTAAGAAATGTCTTCCTCGAGATCGACACAGATGACGGTGTCAGGGGCATTTCTGGGCCTATCAACTGGCTTGCGCCGGCTTTCTATATAGATACGCAGCTCAAGCCTATCCTTATCGGGCAGGACCCCTTTGCCACCGAACTCATCTGGGACCAGATGTATCGCACTGCCATTCACGGGCGGAAGGGCGACAATATGCACGCCATCAGTTACGTTGACGTAGCCCTGTGGGATATCAAAGGCAAAGCACTGGGACAACCGGTATACCGGCTTTTGGGCGGTCCGACCCAGGAAAAAATACCCGCCTATGCCAGCGCCCTTGGCTTCTCCATTGAACCGGATAAAGCCAGAGAGAAGGTCAAGGAATTTCGGGCACAGGGCTTCACCGGCACCAAGTGGTTTGTTCGTGAAGGCCCCACCGACGGGCCGGAAGGAGAACGTAAAAATGTGCAACTGATGAAAGCACTGCGTGAGGCTGCCGGTCCCGATATGAAAATAATGATTGACTGCTGGAATAGCTGGGATGTCCCTTACACTCTCAAGATGGCGGAGCTGATGGCAGAGTATCAGCCTTACTGGTTTGAGGAACCGGTACTGGCCGACCTGCCCGAAAGTTACGCGCGTTTGAGGGCGGAGTGCCCGGTTAAAATAGCCGGTGCTGAGCACGAGTATACCCGCTGGGGCGCCAAAATGTTGATGGACATTGGCGCATGCGATGTTTACCAGTTGGACCCGGTATGGGCCGGCGGCATCAGTGAACTGGTTAAAATATGTACTCTTGCTTCAACATACGATGTCCAGGTAATACCTCATGGATGTATGCCTCACATAAATGCTCAGGTGTCTTTTGCGCATAATGTAGTGCTCGTACCCATGATGGAATATTTAGTCGTTCTAAATGAGATGTGGCAGCACTTCCTCAAAAATCCTCTGAAACCAGTCGACGGCTTTTTCAGCCCGCCAGACAGGCCCGGCATCGGTATCGAACTGGATGATAGCAAGATAGAATCGGAACGAGAATTGAGCTGGGCATAAAAAGCTGGATAGCCTTGCTCCGCCGTCTTAGGTTTACCAGCAATAATATTCGAATAAGTTTTATTTTGACTTCCAGAAACGCAAAACGTTTTCAGAAAGAAAACCATTAATATCTTCACCGGTAAGCGGAGCGTAACCCTGCGCTTCCAGGTCATGACTCAACCCTTCTTTGATATACGCGATTTCCCGCTGCAGTAAATCTATATATTCATCAACGTTTTCACCGACATAGTCTGAGCCATAAAACACCCGGTCGAGAACGCCGTATTCCCTCGCCATAGCCAGGTTCCTGGCCAATAACTGGCGTCTTCCCCGGCCAATGTATGGGTCGATGAACATGGCGAAATCGGTATACACATTCGGAGAACGGGCCATTATGCAGAGAAGCTCCTCTGTCCATGGGTAACCCATATGTTCAACATCGAACCTCAGTTCCGGGAAATCAATGGTCAAATCATCCAGCAAGGTTATCTGGCAATACTTCAACGGGCAATTCCTTGGCGGCCCGAACTGGTGCGAATGGTGAAAATATATGGCTATATCCAACTCGATCGCTTTCTCGTAAAAGGGATATATTCGTTTGTCATTGGAATAATAATGGCCATAACCCGGGGTCAGCAGAAAACCCTTTATGTCCTTTTCCGTTACCAGCTCGTTCAGCTCTGCCAGCTGTGCCGTATTCAGACGGTCTTGTGCGTCAAGTGGCTCCGCAGCGGCAAATGATATTATCCTTGTTGGTGCCAGTTGGTGCAGCTCCGCGGAAAGTGCATTTGAACCCAGCCACATCCCCCTGACGCGTTCCATTGACTGCGACATTGTTTGGAACCGAGATACCCCTATCTCGTCCAGCCGTCTCAGCAGTGAATTTATATCGAAGCCTTCGATATCTTTGACACCCTTCTTTAGATGATCGATTGTGGCATGTTTCTGGTACATATGAGTGTGGCCATCAATAATCCCCATCTTGTTTCCTCCAGTCTTACGTCTCATCAGCACCACGCGGAATTTTGAGGCGCTAGAGCCCGATTCGCTCGGACACTTCCCGCATTCCCAGGATTACGTCGCCGATTAAATCCGTCAGTTCCACGCCTAACATCTCGGCGCCTTTTTCAATTAGGGGACGATTCACCCCGGCAGCGAAGGACTTGTCTTTCCATTTCTTCATTACCGATTTTGTCTCCAGGTCCCCGACACTTTTTGATGGGCGAACGATCGCCACCGCAGTAATGAGCCCGGTTAACTCTTCGACGGCATATAACACTTTTTCCAGGTTAGTCTGCGGCTCGATATCATTGCATATACCCCATCCGTGGGAGGCAACCGCACGCACAAATTCCTCCGGCCAATCTCTGCCTCGCAGTATATCCTGTGCCTTGGCACAGTGCTGTTCCGGAAATTCTTCATAATCCAGGTCGTGTACCAGCCCAACGATAGCCCATTTCTCCTCATCTTCACCCAGCTTTCGTGCCATGTAACGCATCACTCCCTCAACCGCATAGGAATGTTTCAACAGACTGTCGCTCCTAACGAATTCTTTAAGTAGAGACAGCGCTTCATCATATGTAGGCAAATATTCTGACATTTTACTACTCCTTTCAATTAAAGGCATTTTAGAGCAATGGCCAACTGCTTTCAAGGCGCTGCGGTCTCTTTTTATATGAATGTGTTTTATGATATTCTTTACATTATTTACCAGGATGTTTAAATTAGAATATAAAAGACAAAGCAGATAAAGGCAGCGAACCATGAAATTCAGAGGGTACAGAAGAAGTAACGGTAGCGTAGGGGTGCGAAACCACGTACTGATTTTTCCCACCACGATTTGCGCTTCAACCGTAGCACAGACTATCAGCAACGAGGTAGCCGGTACCGTCAGCGCCGCTCATCTACACGGCTGTGGGCATCTTGGTGAGGAAAAAGAACACATGGTCAGGTCCATGGCCGGCTTTTGCAGTAACCCTAATGTGGCCGGTGTTTTATTGGTCGGACTCGGCTGCGAATCGCTCACTCCGGCACTAATCGGCGAAGAATTGGTTAAAGCCGGACAGAGATTTGAGACGGTCAGTATTCAAGAGGCAGGAGGCACCATAAACTGCATAGATAAAGGTAAGAAACTGGCTGAACAGCTTCTTGCCGAGGCAATGAACGCTCAACGGGAACTGGTTGATGTCGGGGAACTGATTATGGGCACTAACTGTGGTGGCTCAGATGCCGCTTCCGGAATAACGGCCAATCCATCACTTGGCGTGGCCTCCGATTTACTGATAGCACAGGGCGGCACCGTAATTCTCTCGGAGACACCCGAAATGATCGGGGCGGAGCATATTCTGGCGAGGCGAGGCGCAGATAAAGACACTGGAAATCGTATCCGGGAAGCGATTTCGACTACAGAGGGTAATATCAAAGCTATGGGCGTCGACGTCCGCGGAGACGAGCCGTCACCAGGAAATATAGCCGGCGGCCTGACCACACTGGAAGAAAAATCGTTGGGCGCTATCCTCAAAGGTGGTTCCACACCTGTCGTTCAAGTAATTAAATACGCCGAGAAACCATCACGAAAAGGATTAATCGTAATGGATGGGCCGGCTCATGATGTGGTCTGCAATACAGGCATGATAGCGTCTGGAGCTCAAGTTATCGTGTTTACTACCGGACGAGGCACTCCCATTGGCTCACCTATTGCCCCGGTTATAAAGGTATCATCCAACGCTGCGCTTTATAAGATGATGGAAGACAATATGGATATAAACGCTGGGGAAATAATAGAAAGTACAGAATCGATTCAAAGCGTCGGCGAGAAAATATTTGAAGAGGTTATTCAAGTTGCTTCCGGCAAGTCGACCAAGGCCGAGATACTGGGCCATCGTGAGTTTGCCATAAACGCCCTTATACCCACTGTGTAAATAGAAAAGCTCTAGCTGCCGCGTCCTCGCCCGGTCATTGAGATTATTTTCTCCACCTTACCATTCCTGACGCCGTATAATTCATCGTGCATGTTAGTTACTATGAACGGGTTATTGGGGATAATCTCCAGCCGCTCACCAAGTCCCAGTTTCTTCTTTGGGTCCGTATAAAATACGCGCGCTGATTCAGCGGCCACTGCCCCAAGCCAGAGGTCAGGTCTGCCGCGTATCCTTCCATAGCTGGGCTTCCCCTCCCATAAAAAGTCGGGCCTATCCTGAAAGGCCAGGAGAGGGTCTGAGCCAAGAGTCTTTGAGCCGGCGTCAACAACGGCGTGTCCAGAGTGGGAAGTACTCATTACACCGGCAAGTATGGTGAGGGTACAACTGTCCTCGGTACCGGCAAAGCGGCGCATATGTAACACGCTGCCTATAATACAGCTGCCGGGGTGGATTTCGTTTATTTCCGGGAATTTGCCTTGCTTTATATAATTGCAGGCGGGACGATATGTAGGCGATGACCCAATGCTGACATGGTGAATAGGGAGACCCGCTTTTTTCATCATTCTGGCCGTTTCCGACATCGCCGTGGCAACTTCATAGGTCAATTCATTAGCTCCCTCAGGTGTATCGCCGCCGTAAACTTCATGGGTGTAAATACCTGTCAAATCTACCCCCGGAAGCGACGATATTGCTTCTGCTATCTGCAGAGCTGGCCTGCCCGGTGGAACGCCGTACCGGTCGCCGCCGGTTTCAATTTTGAGCACTACCGGCACCTTTCGGCCTACCGTCTGACCAACTTCAGAGATTGCTTTAGCCTGTTCCACCATGTCCACAATCAGAGTTAATTTGAGGTTGGGTTGGCCGAGCAACCCTTTCAGTTTGGCCATTTTAAGTTGCCCGAAAAATGGGTGGGCAACCATAATGTCATCGAAACCTTCTGCGGCAAATACCTCAGCCTGGTCGATAGTCCCGACTTCTATGCCGCAGGCTCCGGCTTCTACTTGTAACCTCGTAATGAAGGCACTTTGATGAACTTTAATGTGAGGCCTCAGAAGCACCCCGGCTTCAGCTGCCAGACCGGACATTTCTTTAATGTTCGCTTCCAACTTGTCCAAGTCCAATAGAACGCAAGGGGTATCCAGAGACGGGTAAAGGCTTTTTGACGCTGCCATGAATGTTTACCTCTTTCTTTTCAGTTCTCTCAACTGCTGGTATTCCGGACGATTTCGGTAAAAGTCATCCAGAGTGTAGCAACCTGAAACCATACCGTTGCGCGGGGCAGTCAGGCAGTCCCCGCAGGTACGGCATATCAACTGGTATTTTAACGCTCTCCCGGCAAGTATGTCGGCGATAATGTCCGGGTAGCATAACGACATCCGCCCGATTCCCACAAAGTCCGTCATTCCATCGCTTATGACATTTTGCGCCACATTGGGCAACCACTGCTGCAGGTAAGAATAGCCGCTGCCGACGTAAGCTAATTCGGGGCGCTGGCGTTTTAATTCGGCGGTTATTGAAATCAAACGGTTCACTCCAATGAGCGGGTCTTCCGGCGGTCGATATGCGTCTAACAATGGTGAGAAGTAAGGTCGCAGGATATGAGCATTATAACCGGAACCGGCTGAGATACATACCAGTTTGATATCCAGTTTGAGCAGTAAATCCAGAAAAGCCAGCGGCTCGGCAAGGTCTATGCCCAGCCCGGTGCCGTCACCGCCAAATGCATAGAGATATTTACCACCACTGAATTCAGACGGCTCACCACGTCCGTCCGCACCTCGCTGAAAAGGTACGAAATCGAAGGCGCTGAAACGAACCGCGATGTCCAACCCCGGTGCCTCTGCCCGAATGCCAGCCACGATTTCCCTCAGAAATCTGGCCCTGTTTTCTAAGCTGCCCCCATAACGTCCGGGACGCTCCACAGCGCTCAAGAATTCGTGACCGAGATAGCCGTGGCAATGCTTTATATCGACGAAATCAAATCCGGCTTGCTGCGCCAGCTTTGCCGCCTTAACGAAATCTTCTATTAGCTGTGCAATATCATCGTCAGTCATCAACGGCGTGTCGCTGGTCGCCCCAAATCTCTGGTCCAGAAGAGGGTGATGGTAGAGAATTTTGGGCTCAGGACGCTTCATATCATGTGGTTTGGAAACCCGCCCCGAATGGGTCAGTTGTAAACCAACTGATAAGTCGCTACTGCGGCTGAAATGCTCTTCATGAGTTTGCACCAGCAGTTCTCGCATTTCAGCAACCTCACCCACCGTCTCTTCGGATATCATTAACTGATTCGGACTCCCCCTGCCATCCGGGCGGACAGCTGCGGCTTCCCCGCCAAATATCAATTTCGCGCCACTGAGTCCGAAACGCTGCCAGCGCCGCCTGGTCAGCTCCGTCGGGCGTCCGTCGGTAGTGCTGTCCCAGCCTTCCATTGGAAGTATGGCAAAACGATTCCCGATTACCCTGTCACCGAGGACATAGGGCCTGGCCAGCGGTGAATCCGGTCCTGATTTTACTTCTTTATCAAAAGGCAGGGACACCCCGATTTGATTTACATAGCGGGTGAAGTCGTCAGTGCTTTTAATGGCAACAATATTCCGCATGGCTATACCACCCTTGTTTTAGTCCAGCGCTATCTCTTCAAATTCCACAATCAGTCTGTCCGGCTGGAACCGCTTCAGCACTTCATCGGCAGGCGCGTCGATAAATCGCTTTAGCGCACGCTCACAGCTCTCGACGTTTTCAAAAACGGACTCGGATATGCCGTAAATATCGTTGTTATTGAGCCTCTTTATGACCCTGTTTATAGTGTACTGCTTCAATTCCGGACGAGCCAGGTTCTTGAAATTGGTCGCATGTTCCGTGCGCCACAACTCCCACGTTTCGTCAGGGTCATACCCCGGTTTAAGCCGTATCACTCCCATAAACTTAACCATGGCAAACCTCCTTTTCGATGTAAAAGTATATCATCTATATGATTAAATTTAGCGAGCCAAGGATATATATTGCCAAGTATGCTTCATTTCTGTAATCGCTGTCAAAAATGGATTATAGTTACAAAAAGAAAAGGAAGGAGTTAAAAACGATGAAAAAAGAAGGTATTTCACCTGAACGCATATTTGAGCCCATGGGCTGGTCACACGCCATAAAGACGGGTAATACTATTTACCTCGCCGGCATGGTGGGCTTCGATGAGCATCGAAATATCGTGGAGGGCGGCTTTGAAGCTCAGACGATTAAAATTTTCGAAAACATTAAACTCGTTCTTGAGGCGGCAGGAGCCTCTCTAGAGGATGTAGTCAAGTTAAACATCTATGTAACGGATAT
Organism: Chloroflexota bacterium; assembly: GCA_018829775.1. NCBI lineage: Bacteria > Bacillati > Chloroflexota > Chloroflexota bacterium. The sequence goes on from JAHJTL010000067.1 coordinate 30,644, forward strand.
GGACAATATCGTCAGATTCAGAGAAATCAGGTCCCGCTACTTCAGCCCTCCCATGCCCGCCAGTACCGGTGTCGAAGTCTCAAAGTTGATACTCCCTGA